>JALZIL010000059.1 GCA_030860305.1 Actinomycetota bacterium | reverse complement strand
TCGCAGCGAACCCCTGGCTCGCACCGCACCGCGGTCACCGGTGAGCTCGGACAGCATCCGCTCGAGGAGCAACCGCGGCGACCAGGAGCGCAGCAGTTGATCGGTGACCGCCAACAGGTCGGCCGGGCGAGCGACGTCGCGAGGTCCCACCACGTGCGCGCCGGGGAAGTGACTGCCACCCCCTCGACGGTGTCGGGGTCAGCGGGGCCGAGTCGTACGGCCTCATGGACGACCCGGTCAGCCCGATGTCTGGGGCGCAGAGCTCGCGGCGCGATCACCTCGCGGCGCGATCACATGGAGCAGCTCGGATTCGGTCGCCCGCGGCAGATCGATTCCCCAGATGCGGGCAGCGCTGTCATGACTGATCAGCGAGCCAGGCGGCATGGTGAGGAGAACGTCCCGCGCCCGGGTGATCAGATCGTGGTCGTCTCCCATGGGGAGATAAGTATCGCGCGCCACATGTAGGAATGTTCCGGTGCGCAGCTGCCGCGGCGACCAGCCCTGCTCGATGGCTTGGGCGCGGGTGATCGGCAGCGGGAGTGGCATCGGCATCGGCATCGGCACACCCTCGACGCCAGGAGCGATCCGGCGCAGGAGATATCCACAGTCAGGCAGTCCTGGCTTGGTGATCTTGACCTTATGGTGGTCTTCGGCGGCCGTTCGCGGCGTGTCGCCGCAAAAAGGTCAAGATCACCAAGGAAAAGGGGGTCGGGGTTAGGCGGACAGCGGGGCGCCAGTGAGCAGTTCATAGGCGGCGAAGTAGCGCTCCCGGGTGCCGGCCACGACGTGCGGTGGGAGTTCGGGTGGCGGCGACCCGTTGGCGCGATCCCAACCGGACTCACCGGTGAGCCAGTCTCGTACGTACTGCTTGTCGTAGGAGACCTGCGGCTTCCCGGGCGACCAGTCGCCAGCCGACCAGTAGCGTGACGAGTCCGGCGTGAGCGCCTCGTCGCCGAGGACCAGGGTCCCGTCGCCAGAGAGCCCGAACTCGAGCTTGGTGTCGGCCAGGATGAGCCCCCGCCGGGCGGCGATATCAGCCGCCGTCGAGTAGACCGCGAGGGTCCGGTCCCGAAGAGCCTCGGCCAGGTCGGCGCCGACGGTGGCCACGACATCGTCGAAGCTCATTGGCTCGTCGTGCTGGCCGACTGCGGCTTTCGTCGTTGGTGTAAAGACCGGTTGTGCAAGCTGTTGTCCCTCAATATCTTCGGGCCCAACGGCAGAGCCGGCGAGGTACCCCCGCGCCACGCATTCCACCGGGACCATCTGCAACCGCCGGACCAGCATGGCTCGTCCGGCGACCGCAGCCGGGACTGGCGGAGAGTCGACCGAGACCACATGGTTCGGCACGACATCGGACAGCTGGGAGAACCACCAGGCCGACAGCGCGGTCAGCACGCGCCCCTTGTCGGGGATCTCGGTCGGCAGCACCCAGTCATAGGCCGAGATGCGGTCGCTGGCAACCAGGAGCAGGTGCGCGTCGTCGACGGCGTACAGGTCCCGCACCTTGCCGCTTCCGAGCATCGGAAGTTCGACCGTCACGGCACCATCCTCGCGCACCACTACGCTCGGACGTAGACAGGTTCCTACGTCGAACGGTGAACCCATGGTGTCATTGATGAAGCGCCGTGATCGCCAAGTCGAATCCCAGCGCCGGAGGAGCCTGGCCGAGCGGATGCGTGCCGCCAGCCGTACCCAGGACCCGCAGGGGCTCATGTCACCCCGCGGCCACGATGCGCTCAAGGATGACACCGACGAATCCGGCGACGCCGCCGTACCGGACGGGATCCGCACAGCCGCCGCCTGGTCCTGGCGCTTCCTGCTGATCATTGCCGCGCTGTATGCCCTGCTCTTCCTGTTGGTACAGCTGTCCGTCGTCGTCATTCCGGTCGTCGTGGCGCTTCTGCTGGCCGCCCTGCTCCAGCCTGCGGCGGCCTGGCTCACCACTCGCGGTTGGCCCAAATCGCTGTCCGCCGCTGTGGTTCTGGTTGGCGGGATCGCGGTCGTCACCGGAATCATCTGGCTGGTCGTCGCACAGATCTCCAGCAGTTTCGGCGTCTTGTCCAGCCAGGTCGGTGAGAGCATCGACTCGGTCCGGAATTGGCTGGTGAACGGGCCACTGTCGCTCTCCCAAACTCAGCTCAATGATGCGTTCGAGAGCGCGCAGGACACGCTGGCCAACAACCAGGATCTGCTGACCAGCGGCGCGCTGACCACCGCTGTAACGGTGGGTCACGTGGTCACCGGCATGGCTCTGGCCCTGTTCACCCTGTTCTTCTTCCTGCAGGACGGCCGCGGCATCTGGACCTGGCTGAACCGGTTGTTTCCCATCCCGGCCCGGCCCGCGGTCGACGAGGCGGCCAGCCGGTCCTGGCGGACGCTGATCTCCTACGTACGGGCTACCGCCGCCGTCGCCCTGTTCGATGCGGTGATCATCGGCATCGGCCTGATCATCCTGCGCGTCCCGTTGGCCATACCCTTGGCGGCGCTGGTCTTCCTCGGCGCCTTCATACCGATCATCGGATCGTTCATCGCCGGGCTGGTGGCGGTGCTGATTGCGTTGGTCTCGAACGGGTTCGTTATCGCCCTGATCGTTCTGGGCGTGATCATCCTCGTGATGCAGTTCGAGGGCCATGTCCTGCAGCCGCTGCTGCTCGGGCGAGCGGTCCAGGTCCACCCGTTGGCCGTCGTCCTGGCCATCGCAGCCGGCCTACTGCTCGGCGGAATCTTCGGAGCGCTGATCGCGGTTCCGATCGTCGCTTGCACCAACGTGGCCACCGCGTACCTGATGCGCCGTAACAAGCTGCCGGATGAACCGGCCGAGCCCGTCCCCGGCGAGCAGGTGGACGAGGAGGGCAAGCCGGTGACCTCCGACCCGAGTACGACCGGTCTGATCAGCCCGGACGACGACGGCAACGGCACCGACGCCGCCCCGGCCGTGCCCGATGGTGACCCAGCTTACCCGCGCTGAGGCACTGTGATCTTGCCGTCGACGGCGGCCAGCGCGATATCGCTGCGGTACTGACCGCCGTCGAGATCGACCGACGCCAGGGTCTCGTAGGCCGCCGTACGAGCTGATGCCAGATCGGTTCCCGTGCCCACCACCGCGAGAACCCGTCCGCCAGCGGATCGGACCCGTCCCGCTGTGTCCCGTCTGGTGCCCGCGTGCCGAACGTCGCGGCCGTCGGCACCGTGGACGACCTGCCCGGTCCGTGGCTGCGCCGGATATCCGGGCGCGGCCATGACGACGGTGACCGCAGCGCCGGCGTGCCAGCGCAGCGGCTCGTGCTCGGCCAGCTGGCCGGTCGCGGCTGCCAGCAGCAGCCCGGCCAGCGGAGTGGCCAGCAGCGGCAGCACGACCTGGGTCTCAGGGTCCCCGAATCGGGCGTTGAACTCGACCACCCGGACGCCCCGCGAGGTCAGCGCCAACCCGGCATAGAGCAGACCGGCGAACGGCGTGCCCCGACGCCGCAATTCGTCGACCGTCGGCTGCAGCACCGACGCCGTGACCTCGGCCACCAATCCTTTCGGGGCCCAAGGCAACGGTGAGTACGCGCCCATGCCGCCGGTATTCGGTCCGGTGTCGCCATCACCGATCCGCTTGAAGTCCTGGGCCGGCCGTAGCGCGCGAACCGTCGTACCGTCGGTGACCGCGAACAGCGAGACCTCGGGTCCGTCGAGATAGTCCTCGATCACGACGCAGTGCCCGGCCTGCAGGATCGACCGGCCGTGAGCCGTGGCGGCATGGCGATCATCGGTGACCACGACGCCCTTACCGGCGGCCAGCCCGTCGTCCTTGACGACGTACGGCGCGCCGAATCGATCCAGCGCCCTCTCTAGCTCGACCGTCGAGGTGACCGTGTGGCCCTGGGCCGTGGGCACGCGAGCGGCGGTCATCACCTGCTTGGCAAAGGTTTTCGACCCCTCGAGAGCGGCGGCTTCTCGGGACGGTCCGAAGCAGGCGATTCCCGCAGTTCGTACGGCGTCGGCGGCGCCGGCCACCAGCGGACCCTCGGGGCCGATGACGACCAGGTCGGCG
This sequence comes from Actinomycetota bacterium, assembly GCA_030860305.1. The sequence goes on along the minus strand of JALZIL010000059.1, from coordinate 14,619 downwards.
GCCCAGCGCTGGGCGATTGCGGCGATCTGCTCCGGACTAGAGATGTCCAAACGGTTCTCGGCGTCGGGTTCGTTTGCGGTTTCCGAACCCGGGCTCGGGTCACTGAGCGGTGGCGGCGGTGGCCGCGGTGGCGGCGGCGCAAGTGCTGTCGTGCCGGCATTACCTGGGGCGCAGGACAGCGCGGTCACCGCGGGATCGCTGGCCAGCGCGATGCACAGGGCGTGTTCGCGCCCACCGGAACCGATCACCAGAACCCGCACGGCCGCGCAGCCTAACCGAGCCCGGCCCAGCGGACTTTCTCCGGAGAAAGTGCGGTCAAACGACAGCTAGAAGTGGCATTCTCCGGAGAAAGTCCCGCCGCCGCTCAGCTGATTGGGCTACCGAGGCCGCCGCTGTTGGTCGAGGTCACGCCTGACCGTGGACGAGCGGTACGAGCGCTGCCGCGCACGTAACTGCGCACCGGCCTGCGCCCTCTCCCAGCCCGACCGCCGATCTTGGACCCGGGCCACCTCGCGCTGCAGCTTCACCCACGACCCGAATCTCGCCGGATCCAACTCCCCCGCGTCGATCGCCTCCGCCACGGCACATCCCGGTTCGGTGCGATGGGCGCAGTCCCGGAACTGACATCGGGCCGCAAGTTCGACGACATCGGAATAGGCGCGGTCGAGGCCGTCTTCGCTGGCCCAGAGTCCGACCTCGCGCAGCCCGGGCGTATCGATCAGTAGCGCGCCGGACGGAAGGCGGTGCAGTTCGCGGTAGGCGGTGGTGTGCCGGCCCTTTCCATCCGACCGTACGTCCTGGGTGAACATGGCTTCCTCGCCGCGAAAGGCGTTGACCAGACTGGACTTCCCGACGCCGGAAGGCCCGACGAGGACGACCGTACGACCGGCTGTCAGGTGCTCACCCAGCGAGTCGAGACCCTCGCCGGTACGAGCGCTGACGGCATGAACGTCGACCCCGAGAGCCACGGCACGGGCATGCTCGACGGCGCTGTCCGGATCCTGCGCCGCGTCGGCCTTGTTCAGCACCACGACCGGTACGGCGCCGCTTTCCCACACCAGGGCGAGATAGCGCTCGATCCGGCGACCCTTCGGTGCCGCACTGGCGTCATCGACGACGAACACCACATCGACGTTGGCCGCCACCACCTGAGCCCGGGTCCGCTCCCCGGCGACCTTGCGCGTCACCGCGCTCGTACGGTCGAGCACCCGATCGATCTCCTCGCCGGCTAGCAGCACCCAGTCCCCGACCGTGGGGATCTGATCGGTGTCCTGGGGCGCCAGCAGGCGGTTGGGGATCCTCGAACGCAGCGAACCGTCCGCAGTCAGCACCGAGGCGATGCCCCGATCGACGCGCGACACCCGGCCGAGCGAGGCCTCGTCGTCCGCGGATGGCAGCTCAGCGGACCGCTGTGGGGTCCAGCCGAGTTCGGCGAGGGAATACACGACCGCAACCTACGTCCGAGCACCCCTCCCGGTCGCGCCAATTATTTCGAGGGTCAGGCGAGGAGGTCTCGGCGGACCACGTTCTGGTCACGACCGGGGCCGACGCCGATCACGCTCACGTACGCGCCGGACAGCTCCTCCAACCGGAGCACATAGGCCCGCGCGTTTGCCGGCAGCTCATCGAAGGACCGGCAGTGGCCGACGTCCTCGAACCAGCCGGGCAACTCCTCGTACACCGGGGTCGCATGGTGGAACGCCGTCTGGGTCATCGGCATCTCGTCCTGCCGCACGCCGTCGACCTCGTACGCGACGCAGATCGGGACCCGTTCCAGACTGGAGAGCACATCGAGCTTGGTCAGGAAATAGTCGGTGATGCCGTTGACCCGGGTCGCATACCGGGCGATCACGGCGTCGAACCAGCCGCAGCGCCGGTCCCGACCGGTGGTCACGCCGACTTCACCGCCCTGCTTGAGCAGGTATTCGCCGAACTGGTCGTGCAGTTCGGTCGGGAACGGGCCAGAACCCACGCGCGTCGTGTACGCCTTGAGGATGCCGACCACCTTCTTGATCCGGGTCGGCCCGATCCCTGAGCCTGCCGATGCCCCTCCGGCGGTCGGTGAGGAGGACGTCACGAACGGGTAGGTCCCATGGTCGATGTCGAGCAGAGTTCCCTGCGAACCCTCGAGGAGCACCCACTCTTCTCGGTCCAGCGCCTCAGCAAGCAGCAGCCGGGTGTCGGCGATTCGCGGCGCGAGCACGTCGGCGTAGCCCAGGTACTCCTCGTAGGTCTCCTCGACATCGATGGCCTTGCGGTTATAGACCTTGACCAGGATCTGGTTGCGCTCCCGGAGTACGGCATCCAGCTTGGCGCGCAGGATGCCGGGATCGAGCAGGTCCTGGATCCGGATGCCGACCCTGGCCACCTTGTCGCCGTAGGCCGGTCCGATCCCACGACCGGTCGTACCCACCTTGGAGGCCCCCAGGTAGCGCTCGGTGACTCGGTCCAGCGCCCGATGGTGGGGCATGATCAGGTGGGCGTCGGCGGAGATCACCAGCTTCGAGGTGTCGACCCCGCGCTTCTCCAACCCGGCGAGCTCGTGCAGCAGGACCCCGGGATCGATCACCACGCCGTTGCCGATCACCGGAGTGCAACCCGGTGTCAGGATGCCGGACGGAATCAGGTGCAGCGCATACCGTTCCCCGTCCGGAGTGACCACGGTGTGCCCGGCGTTGTTACCACCCTGATAGCGCACGACGTACGGGACCCGACCACCGAGGAGATCGGTTGCCTTTCCCTTACCTTCGTCACCCCATTGGGCGCCGATGATCACAATCGCGGGCATCGCGGGCTCCCGTTCTGAGTCGGTTGATGGTCAAGGACGTGCAGCGCAAGAGGTCGCCCGCGCTCCGTCGCTAGCGCTTCTTTCCCCGACACTCCGCGCACAGGCCGAAGATCTCCAGGGTGTGGCTGACATCGGTGAACCCGTTCTCGGCGGCGGTACGGTCAGCCCACCGTTCGACCGCTGGACCGGCGACCTCCACGGTGTGCCCGCACTCACGGCAGACCAGGTGGTGGTGATGATGCAGTTCGCTGCACTTGCGGTAGACCGATTCCCCCTCAGTGGTCTGGATGGTGTCCACCTCGCCGGCTTCGGCGAGGGTCTGCAGCGTCCGGTACACCGTCGACAGGCCGATCCCGTCGCCCTGACCGCGCAACAGGTGATGGATGTCCTGGGCGCTGCGGAAGTCACTGAGTTCGGCCAGTAAATCAGACACCGCGGTCCGCTGTCGCGTGGCGCGAACCCGGACCGGCGTCACCATTCGCCCGATCATACGGACCGCGTGCCGACACCGCCGGGTCCGACGTCGCCGCCGAGCAGACTGTCGGCCACCGGTCTGTCGGCCACCGGATCGTCGCTCCCGACGCCTTCTACGCGGCCCCCGCCGCGTAGGCGGACCAGCGCGCTACGTGCGCCACGCAGCAGCGCGACGAGGACGAACACTGCGATGGCCAGCAGGACGATCGTCCCGCCTGACGGGGTGTCGGCATAGAACGACAGCGTCACACCGGACACCGATACCGATAGCCCGATGCCGACCCCGATCGCGATGGTCTGCCGAAAGCTGGCCGCGAGCAGTTGCGCCGAGGCGATCGGCAGGATCATCAGCGCGCTGATCAGCAGCAAGCCGATCACCCGCATCGACACGACGACGGTCATCGCGGTGACCACCACGAGCAGCAGGTTCAAGCGCAGGACCGGCAGTCCAGAGGCCACGGCGAACTCCTCGTCGTTGCTGACCGCGAAGAGATACCGCGCCAGGCCGAGGGTCACCACCAGGACCAAGCCGCAGAGTATGGCGAACACCGTGATGTCGGCCGCGCCCGTGGTGGTGATCGCGCCGAAGAGAAAGGCGTTGAGGTTGCCCGGCGTACCGCCTGGTGCCTGAGAGATGATCACCACCCCGCCGGCGATGCCTCCGTAGAACAGGACGGCCAGCGCGATGTCGCCGCTGGTGTGCCCTCGGGATCGGATCAGCTCGATGGCTACTGCCCCGATGACGGCCAGGACCAGCGCGGTGAATACCGGCGCCTGACTGGTCAGGACGCCGATGGCCACCCCCGCCAGTGCCACGTGCCCGAGCCCGTCACCGATCAGCGCGAGTCGGCGCTGCACCAGGTAGACCCCGACGGTCGGCGCAGTCATCCCGACGAGGAACGCGGCTACTAGCGCCCGCTGCATGAACTCGTAGCCGAGAAATTCCATTGCACTCAGCGCGGTTCGGTCTTGGTGGACCCGACATTGGTGGACAGCCGTAGACCGGAGAAGGATTCGGGTCTGACACCGTGCGGGTCCAGGTGCTCACAGTCGGCGGTGCCCAGCGGGGGCGAGCCGTGTCCCTGTTCCGGTAATGGTGCCCCGTCGTAACGAATCCGGCCCTGCTCCACGACCACGGTACGGGTGATCACCGGGGCCATCTCGTTGAGTTCATGGGTGACGAACAGGATCGCAGTACCACCTCGCACCAGCCCAGCCAGGGTGTCTGCCAACACTTTACGGCTCTCGGCGTCCACACCTGCAGTGGGCTCATCAAGCACGAGCAGATCGGGTTCGCCGGCGAGGGCACGCGCGATCAGGACCCGCCGCTGCTGGCCACCAGACAACGTGGCCACCGGATGCCGGATGCGGTGGGACAGACCCACAGTGTCGATGGCTGCCTGCACTGCGCGCCGATCTGAGGCTGAAAAGGGCCGTACGACCGATTTCCGCGTCAACCGTCCAGAGGCGACGACCTCGCGCACCGTGGACGGGATGCCGCTGGTCACGGAGTGGCTCTGCGGAACGTAGCCGAGCCGGTGCCACGCACGAAACTTCGCCTGAGGAATCCCGAACAACTCGACGGAGCCGGAGAGGATCTGGGCCAGGCCAAGGATGCCTCGCACCAGGGTCGACTTTCCGGCGCCGTTGGGCCCTAGGACGGCCACTGCCTCTCCCGCGTCGAGGCGAAAGTCCATCTGGTGCAATACCGGACGGCGCTGGTAGCCAATGGACGCGCCGGCCAAACACACAAGGGATGGGCCAGCGCGGCGCTGATCACCCGGAACCGGGCCCGGTGGATCTCGCCGGGCGAAGGGCGGATTCGCCGGACCGGAACTCAGCTGCACGGTTGTCCGGCACGGATGCTGTCCAGGTTCGAGCGCATCACCTCGAGATAGTCCGAGCCCGCGGAGTCGTCGGTGAGCCCCTCCAGTGGATCGAGCAACGCCGTCTGGGCACCGGTCTCGGCGGCCACCGTGTCCGCGATCGCCGGACTGACAAGCGTCTCGTAGTAGATCGTGCGCACGTCGTTCTCCTCGACGAAGTCGGCCACCTCGGCCAGGTCCTCTGTGGAGGGTTCCTCCTCAGGTGTCAGGCCCGTGATTCCCACCTGGGTCAGACCGTACGCCTCGGCGAAGTATCCAAAGGCATTGTGGCTGGTGACCAGGTCGGTGCTCTCGCAGGAGGCCAGTCCTTGCTTCAGTTCGGTGTCCAGTTCCTCCAACGCGGTGCGCAGCGTCTCCACATTCGCGGTGAAGGTACCTGCGTTGTCGGAGTCGAGTTGGCCGAGCCGATCGGCGAGCGCGGCGGCTACCTCGGCCAGCCGCAGGGGGTCCAGCCAGAAGTGCGGGTCGGTGGAATCCGCTTCCTCGGTCTCTTCGGCACCCTCCTCGATCGGGGTATAGGTCAGATCCAGCTCGGTGTGTTCGGCGGCGTCGAAGAATGTATCGGCCGCCTCTTGCTCGACGGCCTCGTCGACGGCCGGTTGGAACTCGGCGAGAAACACGACGAGGTCTGCTTCGCCGATGGCGGCGACATCCTGGGGACCGAGCTCCAAGTCGTGCGGCTCGGCACCCGGAGGGGTCAGACTCTGCACGCTCACCACCGAGCCTCCGACCTGCTCGGTGATCCACTGCAGCGGATAGAACGCGGCTCGCACGCTCAGCCCCGCATCGGTGGCGCCGTCGGTGTCTACTTCTCCGGACTCGTTGTCGTTGCCGCAAGCGGCGAGCAAGCACAGGGCGGGGACCGCGATAGAGCGGCGGACGGATCGTCGGCGCATGCCGTCCAGCATGACTCCTGATGACGATGATTGTCAAAACGCATGTCAATAGCGCACCCCGCTCGTGAGACCTGCAGGCCCTGGCTCCCCTAGACTGCTGCGATGCTCCGCAGTCGCCAGCTGGTGCTGGTCGTCGTCGGCGCGACGCTGGCAGGCTCGGCAAGCGCCTGCTCGCCACCGGATCCCGCGCCGTCCGACTACCTGGGCTCCGAGTTCGCTAGCGGTCCCTGGCCAACCCTCGTCGACGCGGAGAGCATCTCCGTGGAGCAGGGCCGGTTCACCACTCCGCACTTCGAGACCTCCCAGAGCGAGGTTCTCGTCACCGATGTGCTGGAAGGCATGACGGCCGAGGCGGTCGGACTGCAGGAGGGCAAGTTGTTTCGCGCTGCGCCCGGACACGAATTCGTCATTGCCGCGCTGCAGGGCGTCATCGGCGGCGTCGGTGGCGGCGCGGCCCCCGAGGAGGGGGTCACCGCCACGATCGACGTCGTGGCCGGTGACTCCAGGTTGGAACTCGCCCAGCTTCCGGGTCCGTACTCCGAGCGCCTGGTCGTCGCGGCGAGCGTCCCATTCGGCGATCCGGTCTCGCTGAAGGTCGAAGACGCCGGTCGGGTCATCACCTGGGATCTGCGCACGGGAAGCTACACCGACGATGCGGTGTCCCAGATCACCGGGATCTACGGCCGAGACCGCGGGCAGGCCGACATCGGCGGCTTTCTGACCACGACAGGTCCGGTGGTCGCGCCGCCCTGGTACGACGGCCTGTTTCCCGCGCTCTCGGGTGAGCTGGTGGTCACCCTCGATGCCAACCAAGCCAGCTTCCAGGTCTCACCGTACGTGACCGGTCTCGGGTGGGCGCCCAAGGGGACCGTCTGGGCAGAGCTGATCGGCTTCCGGGTGAACTACGAATCCGAGCTTATCTACGTCTTCCCGGGTCTCGGGGCGGTGGCCGAGCCGGCGGGGGGCTTTTCCATGACAGCTCCGGACGGTCGGGTCTATCCGCTGGCCAGCGGCAATGCCGCCCTGGGCACTCTGCAGGACTTGTTGGAGACTCAGTACGCCGTCTTCGGCGTGCCGACTGGATTCACCGCCGGGACCTTCTCCTTCGTTCCGCAGGCACCGATCACCGGGACCGGCCGCTTCAGCCTGGAGACCGTCACCCGGACGCAGCTACCCCCGCCGATCACCGTCCCAGTGGACGTGGCCAGGTAGCACGTGGCAGAACTAGATTTCAGTGATCTCGCGCCGGACACCACGCCTGACCGCGAGGTCGTGAAGCGAGCGCTGGCTCAGGCTCGCGAGGTGTCGGTGGCCGGTCCGGTCTGCGCTCTGGGCGCTGTGCTCGCCGCGCTGCATCGCCGAGGTGCACTCGACGTGGGCGTGGCCTGGACGCCGAGCTCGGACCCGCTTGCCTCGGGGCTGTCCCGGACGTGGGGCATCGACGCGAGGGGTCGACTGCCGGGTCAATCGGCCAAGACGTACGGTCTGATCCGCGACGACCAAGGCGGGGTGCTGCTGGCCCGCGGGCGGATCACGTCGTTGCCGAAAGCCGCCGGCCTACGAGGGCCGACACATTCCCGGTTCGGCGCCCAGATCTACCACGACGATCAGCGCGTCGCCGACGGCGCGATCCAGCGGGTCGACGTGCGCCCGGACTGGTCGACCGAGGACACCCTGAAAGTCGATGTGCACAAGCAACTCTGGCGCCGCGGAGACATCACCTGGGGCAGGGCGATCCAGGTGGCCTGCGACGAAGCCCGGATCGAGATCGACGGTGCGCCGTTCCCACGCCCGATGACCAAGTGGACGTGGTACGCCGACCCGCGGCTGCGCTGGACGCTGATCAGTACCTGAGCGTCGCCGCCGTCCGGCGCTGCAAGACCGTACGCCCGGCCAGGAACAGCACAGCGCCGAGCACCAGGGCCAGCCCACCGAGCACCAGGATCGGGATGCCGCTGCGCAGCGCATCTCCGGCAACCAGTGCGACGATCGTGGGCACGGCGAAGCCGAAGTACACGACCAGGTAGAACACCGACACCAGTCCGCCGCGACGATCGGCCGGTGCCAGGAGGTCGGAGACGGTGATGCCCGAGGTGATCGCCAGGCCCTCGGAGACTCCGATCAGCAACGAGGCCGGCAGCACGTAGGGCCAGCCATCGGGCTGGACGGCCAGATAGCCGAAGATGCAGCCTGCTGCGGCGAGCAGGGCCGAGGCCCATCCGCAGGTCGCCGGACCCCACCTCCGGGCCAGTCCGGTCGAGGCGGCGGCTGACCCTTGGACGAGCAGCGCGCTGACCCCAACGAGGGCGAAGACAGCCTCGAAACCCTGCTCGGCCACCAAGATCGGGAAGACGGTGAGCGAGACGACCGCGTAGGTGTAGACGATCAGGCCCACTGGCAACAGGTACGCCGCGAATCCGGGGCCGGCACCCGGCGGGATCCCGATCTGGAGCCGCCCGGGGCGGCGAGTGGTCATGGTCTCCGGTACGCCGCGGGTCAGGAAAAACGCCAGCGACACCAACAGGAGCGGTAGGACGTACGGCACGAGCTTGGGCAGCGGGCCCCATTGGACGAGCAGTCCGGTGGTCAGCGGGCCGATCGCGAAGCCCGAGGCCATCGCGGCACTCGCTCGCATCGCCGCAGCCGGCGCGCCCTGCGGGCCGGCCAGCTCCCGAAGCCACACCACCCCGACGGTGAAGACCGCCCCGCTGGTCACCCCTTGGAGCAGCCGCCCCACATAGATCATCGGCTCGCCGAGAAAGGCCGTGGAGAGCAGGACGAGAAGCGCGCCAAGGCAGAGCAGCGTGCACGGTAGGACGACCCGTTTGCGGCCGTGCCGATCGGAGTAGGGCCCGCCCAGCAGCAGCGACGGGACCAGACCCAGGGCGTAGACGGCGAAGAAGACGGTCAGCGCCAGCGCACTGAGGTCCAGCGTCTCTGTGTAGAACAGCAGCACCGGAGACGGCGCCTGGGTGGAGAAGGCGATCCCGAACAGCGCCAGCATCAGCCGCCGTTGCAGCCGCTGGTTTCCAGGGTCTGGATCGCCGTAGCTCATCCCTTGGTGGGTGAGGTGTGGGCCTCAGCCGAGCTGTCCGGGATCGAAGCTCGGATCGCATTCTCTGAGCAGGTCGACCAATCGACGGGCCTCGTCGTCCTCACCGATCTCGGCGGCGGCGTCGGCCAGCACGGCCACACAGGTCAAGAAGCCGAGGTTGCCAGGATGGTCGCCGGGCACGGGGCCATACCCTTTCCAGCCGTTCTTGCGCAACGAATCCAGGCCCCGGTGATAGCCGGTCCGCCCGTATGCGTAGGCCTCCATCGTGCGGCCGCCGGCCGCCGCTTCGAGTGCCAGCGCGGCCCATACCGCGGGATAGGCCGGGTGGGCGGCGGCGATCGTGCCGGCCGACTCGCCGCGGGTGGCAGCGGCGTCCGCCTCGGCGTTGGGCGGAAGGAGTATTGGCGGTGGGCCGGGAAGCAGATTGCTAGGCATGGTCATGCCTGGACCGTAGGTCATCGGTCGCGATCATGGAGCTGTGACCAGGAATCGGTGGGTCAGAGTGGTCCCAGCGCCATGATCGCGGGGGGTCTTGGTCGAGAATGGGCGGGTGCTGCGCGCCACTGCCGGCCTGGTGGCCGTCCTGATTGCGGGAACGGCGGGACTGGCGTGCTATTTCCTGCGCGGGATCCTGCGGGTGACCCGGAGCAAGGACTACGACATTGCGGTCCTCGGCGTCGGCGACGACCTCACACCTGGCAAGCACACCGCATCTGACATTCGAACGGTGCAACTGGTCGCCACCGAGAATTCGCTGTTGCCCGGCACCTACGGGCTGAGCTGGCTGGACGGATCCGCCAACCCGACCGGCCAGGCGATCGTCGGACCCATCCTGTCCGTCGACGGCGACTTCGGCGGGAGGGTCGAGCGTGGTCGGGCCGGAAGAGCGGCTGCCGGTCCCGTCGTGACCCGCTCGCTCGTCGACGTACGAGCCGGCCAGCTGCGGGTCGGACTTCGTACGGCCTGGGAGCAGTACGCCTACCTCGGTGACCCCGGCGAGGCACACGGCCTGGACTTCCTCGACCTCGAACTGGACGGCGACCTGGGCGGGTACCCGACCTGGCTGCTGCCCGGCGACGGTGGCTCGCGCTGGGTCATCGCCGTACACGGGCGCGGGGCCAGCCGTAGCGAGACGATGCGCATCCTGCCCACTCTGGCCACGCTGAAACTGCCGACCCTGATCCCGTCGTACCGCAACGACGTCGGCGCTCCCGCCACGGTGGACAACCGCTATCACCTCGGCGACACCGAGTGGCAGGAGATCGACGCGGCGATGGCGTACGCGATCGAGCATGGAGCGACCGAGTTCGTGTTGTACGGCTGGTCCATGGGCGCTGCGATCGTGCTGCAGGCGACGGTGCGATCGAGCCGGGCCGATTTGGTCATCGCCATGATCCTGGACTCACCGGTCATCGATTGGCGAGACACGTTGCGCGCCAACGCCCGGGTCAACCGGTTGCCCCGCCCTGCCGCGGAGCTGGGGCTGTGGATGGTTCAGCGGCAGCTCGGCATCCGCCTCGACGACTTCGACTGGGTTGCGCGGGCCGACGAGCTGACCCGCCCGATGCTGATCTTCCACGGACCAGAGGACGCATTCGTACCCTGGGAACGCGCGCTGGCACTGGCCAAGGCCCGTCCGGACCTGGTCTCGATGGTGACCTACCAGGGAGCGGGCCACACGAAGTCCTGGAACGTGAACCCGGCCGGCTACGAGCGAGAGGTGCGGGACTTCCTGTTCGGCCTGCGTTGAACCGGACTTTCTCCGGATTAGGTTACTTCTGCGCCGCGGCAGACCGCACATTATCCGGAGAAAGTCCCTTCTATGTACTCAGCGGCCCATCGTTGTGCCCGCCGAGAGCAGGTTCTCGCAGGCCACGACCGTACGCGCGGCCATCGAGGACTCGGCGGCCTTCAGATAGGAGCGCGGGTCGTACAACTTCTTGTTGCCGACCTCGCCGTCGATCTTGAGGACGCCCTCGTAGTTGGCGAACATGTGCCCGGCGATCGGCCGGGTAAAGGCGTACTGCATGTCGGTGTCCACGTTCATCTTGACCACGCCATAGCTCAGCGCCTCCCTGATCTCCTCCAACGATGAGCCCGAGCCGCCGTGAAAGACCAGGTTGAACGGCTTGCTGCCGGTCGGCAGACCCTGCGATGACGAGACCACGTCCTGCCCGGCCTTCAAGATGTCAGGGCGCAGCTTGACGTTGCCCGGCTTGTAGACACCGTGCACGTTGCCGAAGGTGGCGGCCAGCAGGTACTCCCCGCGCTCGCCGAGCCCGAGCTTGTCCGCGGTCGCCATGTAGTCGTCGTCGGTGGTGTAGAGCTTGTCGTTGATCTCGCCGACGACGCCGTCCTCCTCGCCGCCGACGACACCGATCTCGAGCTCCATGATGATGTGGGCCTCCGTACAGGCGTCGAGCAGTTCCTCGGCGAGGTCGAGATTCTCCTCCAGGGGTACGGCCGAGCCGTCCCACATGTGTGATTGGAACAACGGCTCGCGGCCGGCGCCGACCCGCTCGGCCGACAGCGCGAGCAGCGGACGCATGTAACCGTCGAGCTTGTCCTTGGGACAGTGGTCGGTGTGCAGGGCGATCTGTACGGGGTACGCCGCGGCTACTACCCGGGCGAACTCTGCAAAGGCCGACGCACCGACCACCATGTTCTTGACCGCGGTGCCGGACAGGAACTCCGCGCCACCGGTGGACACCTGCACGATGCCGTCACTGCCCGCGTCCGCGAAGCCCTTGAGCGCGGCGTTGAGGGTCTCCGACGAGGTGACGTTGACCGCCGGATAGGCGAAGCCGCCCTCCTTGGCCCGGCGGATCATCTCGGCGTAGGAGTCAGGCGTGGCAATCGGCATGTGGCGAGTATCCCGTACCGGGGATGCAGCGGTCACGGTGCGGTGCGAGGTGAATGCGCCGGTAGTCGGCGGCCATCCCAGGTCGCGTCGAGGCGCTCCGGGGCCACAATGAGGGGCATGGTGCAGGCAAGTTGGAACGGCCAAGTGATCGCCGAAAGCGAAGAGACTGTGATCGTCGAAGGCAACCACTATTTTCCCCGGTCATCGGTGCGCGAGGATGTCCTCATCCCCTCGGACATGACGTCGGTGTGCCCCTGGAAGGGCACCGCGTCGTACTACAGCCTGAGTGTCGACGGCAAAGAGAACCCCGATGCGGCGTGGTACTACCCGAACCCGAAGGAAGCGGCCGGCAACATCACCGACCACCTGGCCTTCTGGCGCGGCGTCGAGGTCGGATGAGACTTCTTTCGGGTTGCCGACCAGAGGAACTGGTGAGCTAGGACCGCCCTCTAAACAGCATGCAGCCCTCCGGCTCTCCATCGGCTATCTCGTACGACTCGCGCCTTGGCCGGACGCAGGGTCGCCGAAACGGCGTGACCGCCCGGCGCGGGGCTTTCATCGGTCCGTTGTCGGACCTGGAGAGCGCCTGGTTCACCGGTCTTTTCCTCGGACCGGTCGCGCTTGCCTTTGTGCTTCTGCTCAGCTCGTTGCCGCGGTCGCGAGCGCCGAGGGTCGCCGGTGGGATCGTGTGGTGGCGATGGCGGCGACGGCGATCCATCTCGTCCTGATCGTGAAACTCGTGCAGGGCAGCGGATCCGAGCGGGTATCGGTTGTCATCGGGCCGTGGCTGGTCGCCGTCGGCCTGCTGACCATGGCCGCCGCCGGCTGGCTTCTGGTGGGCGATGCTTCCCGCTACCGAGCACGAGCCGGCAACGCGGCGCCGACCGAGCTGCATTCCACCCCCCAGGGCCCGGAGCCCTGGTGATCAGCGGCCAGCGGCCTTGCGCGCGGCCAGGACCACCGCATCGAAGGTCGGCGAGAACGGTGGGGCGTAGGAGATGTCCACCGCCGCGAACTCTGCCGCGGTCAGCTGGGCCCAGATCGCCGTCGCGAGAACATCGATCCGCTTGGCCGAACCCGGACCCCCGACGATCTGACCGCCGAGCATTCGCTGGGTCTGCTGCTCGGTCAACAGCTTGACGGCCAGCTTGTCGGCGTTCGGGTAATACCCAGCCTTGACGGTGGACTCGATCACCGTGGTCTCGATCGAGAATCCGGCTTCCTTCGCCTCCTTGGTGGACAGTCCCGTACGGCCGATCTCGCAGTCCCCGACCTTGGTCACCGCCGTGCCCAGGACGCCTTCGAACCGAGCCGGCCGACCGCCGATGTTGGTGCCGGCGACTCGACCCTGCCGGTTGGCGTGGGTGCCGAGGGCGATCGCAACCGGCCGGCCCGTGATCCGGTGGCGGGTTTGGATGCAATCCCCTGCGGCATAGACACTCTCGTGGCTCAGCGTCCGCATCGTGTCGTCGACCTCGATGCCCTTGGTGGTTCCGATCCGGAGTCCGGCGTCGCCGGCCAAGTCAGAGTTCGGCCGTACGCCGAGGCCTAGTACGACGAGATCGGCGGCGTACGAACCGCCGTCGGTGACCACGGCCCGAGCCGCCCCGCCCTCGACGTCAATTCCGCGCACCGGTTCACCGGTCCGCACATCGATCCCCATCGCGGTCATCGCCGCGCAGACCCGTTCGCCCATGTCCTCGTCGAGGCTGCTCATAGGAAGCGGATCGGCCAGCACGACAGTGACCGAGAGCCCCCGATTGACAAGGGCTTCGGCCATCTCGAGGCCGATATAGCCACCGCCGAGCACCACGGCCCGCTTCGGATCCTTCTCTAGTGCACTCCGGATTGCTTCTCCGTCCGGAATCGTCTGTACGCCGAAGACACCGTCGGCATCGAGTCCCTCGACCGGTGGTCGCAATGGAGTCGCTCCGGTGGCGATCATCAGCTGGTCGTACCCGATCGTGGTGCCAGTCGCGTCGCCGCTGCCGTCGTCGGAGCGTACGGTGACCGTCGCCGCCTCGAGATCGATCGCTTGCGCCTGAGTGCCGAACCGAATCTGGATGTCCTGATCGGCGAAAGTCGCTGGGGTACGGGCGATCAACGCTTCGGCGTCCTCGACCTCACCACCGACCCAATACGGTATTCCACAGCTGGAGTATGAGGTCCACTGGCCGGCTTCGATGACCACGATCTCCAGGTCAGCGGGCTCGCGGAGCCGACGAGCCTGCGCGGCACAGGACATTCCCGCGGCGTTTCCCCCGACGATCACGAGCCGGTCACTCATTGCTGGTCTGCCTCGTGCGCTCCGCGCACCGCTCGCTCCGTGCGATCCACTGCGATCCTCACTCGCTCTCGGCTCACCGGCCCACCACCGCGAGTTCGGGGCGGACGGCGACCGGAAGCTGGGGGGCAAAAACCTTGCCTGGGTTCATGATTCCGAGCGGATCAAGTGCGCCCTTGATCGCCGCGTGCACGCGCAGACCGATCGGCCCTATCTCACGGGCCAGCCAATCGAGCTTGAGATTGCCGATCCCGTGCTCACCGGTGACCGTGCCGCCGAGTGTTAGCCCGACCTCGAGAATGTCGTTGAACGCGGCGAAGGCCCGCTCGTACTGGTCGGCGTCCTTCGGGTCGAAGCAGATCGTCGGGTGCAT
>JALZIL010000052.1 GCA_030860305.1 Actinomycetota bacterium | reverse complement strand
CGATGCGCGCTACGGCTGGCCGCTTCAGCTGGCGTCGGCGACCACCGTGTCCACGTACGCCCTGGCCGGCGTCGCCAAGCTCGCCGGACCCATGGGCTGGGGGTGGACTTCTGGAGAGTCGTTGCGACGCCAGGTCGCCGTCGACGGGGTCCGGAAGGAGGCGTTCGGCTCAGCCGCATCCCCACTGGCCTACAGGCTGTACGGCAACGTCACGCTGTTCCGTGTACTCGCGCTGGGATCGATGGCCGTTGAGCTTCTCGGGCCGATCGCCCTCCTCGATCGTCGTCTGGGACGAGTCTGGGCACTCGGAGCGTGGCAGATGCACTGGGGGATCCTGGCGATGATGAAGATCAAGTTCCGCTATCAACTGTCCGGCGCGGCCTACGCGTCCTTTGTAGACTTCGAGCGCCTGATCCGACGATGACGATGATCCTGATCTTCGACGGATACTGCGGGTTCTGTACCCGCACCGTGAATTGGCTCTTGCGGCTGGACCGCCGGAACCGCCTCGCCGCGCTGCCCTATCAGCTCGGTCATGTGATGGCGCGGTACGAGCTGAGCGCAAAGGATTGCGACCAGGCCGCCTGGGCGATCACTGCCGACGGAGGCAGGCATCGCGGCGCTGCTGCGATTAACGCCGCCGTGGCAGCGGCCTTGGGGACCAACCTTCCGATGCACGTCTATCGGCTGCCAGGGATGTGCCGGCTCCAGGAGGCCGTGTACGGCTGGGTGTCGCGCAACCGGCACCAGTTCCGTGGCGTAACCCCCTGGTGCGAGGCTCATCCTCACGCCAGATGCACCAGCTGGTGACGGCCGGAAGCCTGGCTCAGAGGTAGCGGCGGGCCAGTACGCGGCCGAGATGCGGTCGGCATGCAGAGCGGCACGCAGCATGGTCGGGCGTTGTGGCTTATTGGCCCCGCCGGGTAGGCGCTGTTGAGTCCGGCCCTGCCCTGGCCGTAGCGCGTTCACGGTGCCTCCGCCCTCGGACGCCCGGCTCCCATCGAGGATCCGCGCAACAGCGGGTCATGACCCTGGCGACCATGCCGGTCGATGCTGGCCAGAAGCTCCTTGATCGGGAACGGCTTCGCTAAGTAGTCGTCAACTCCTAGCTGCTCTGCCCGAGTCCGATCGTCGCGATCTGTTCGCGCCGTCACCACGATGACCGGCATCTGGACGCCGTGCTCGCGCACCCGGCGAAGCACCTCGAGACCGTCCATATCGGGTAGCCCCAGATCCAGAACCAGGACGTCATGCTCGGGGTCGGAGTCCAGTAACGCTTCCAGGGCGTCCTTGCCTGCGCTGACAACGTCCACGGAGTGATTCCCCCGCCTGAGTCCCTTGGTCAGAAACGCCGCAATGCGTTCTTCGTCCTCGACTAGCAATACCCTCACAGCGGCACCTCTAACCAGAAGGTCGCGCCCGAACCGGGACGGTTGTGCAAACCTGCCGCGCCACCGTGTGCGCTGGCGATGCCGGATACGATCGCGAGTCCGAGGCCGTTGCCGGGCGCCGTGGAAGTACCCGTGCAGAAGGGCATGAACACCGACTCCACGTCCTTGACTGACACGCCGTCGCCGTGGTCGGTGACCTCGAACCGCCAACGGTCGCCGACTGGAAATGCCCTGAGTTCGATCTTGGTGTTGCAGGGCGTGTGCTGCGCGGCGTTCCTGAGCAGGTTGATCAACGCCTGCGTCAGCCGCTGCGGGTCAGCCCTCAGCTGGCCATCTGCCGGTCCGGAGGTCACCTGCAAGCGGCCGTCCACCAACGGGGACGCTTTGGATGCGACGTCGGCCACGAGCAGATCGACATCGATTGCTTCTCGTCGAAGCGAGGACGGATCCTCCATCCAGGCCAGAGTGTTCATGTCCTCGACGATGCGGGCCATCCGGTCGAGTTCGTCGATGACGAGTTCGACGGTTTCAAGAAGCTCTGCGGCGCTCGGATCGGAATCCAGCAGCTCCAGGTGACCCCTACTGATTGTGATCGGCGTTCGGAGCTCATGTGAGGTCTCCCGGATGAACAACCGTTCTCGCTGGAATGCCGCGTCCAGCCGGTCCAGCATCAGGTTGAGGGTCGAGGCGAGCACCCGAGCGTCATCTTGAGCCACGGGAAGAGACAGCCGGGTGGTCACGTCGCCGCTCTTGGAAATATCTTGCGCAGTACGAGCCATCTCGCGCATTGCGTCGCGCTCCTCGATGCTGCGCAACCAGCCGCGGTAGGCGAAAAAGGTCAACACGAGAGGCACCGCCAGTAGCAACAGCCCCAATGGAGCCACGACCCAGAGCAGGGCCCCAAGGATGCCGATAGCGAGATTGCCGACCCAGTGCAAGATGCCCGTCGGAACCAGCGCGACCTTCCAGAACGGCTCGCGTTCGATCAGGGAGATGATCGCGCCGATCAGGAGATTGTTGACCGCTTGGAATGCGGCCATGGCAATCGCAGCCGCGAGCCAGCCGAGGGGCTCGGTGACAGCCGGCGAGCCGAACGTGCGGTAGACCAACAGCGCCGCACTGATCCCCAGCAGGATCTGTGCGACGTTGAAGGCGATCTTGACCGGCGGAAAGCGTTGCACCGCCTGGCCGACAGCGATCGAGACGGCAAGGGCCGCGACCAGCACGCTAGGTGGGACTAGGAACAACGCTGCAGTCCACAAGGCGTCGGTGACGACGTAGACGGTTCGCTCGGTGCGGTAGGGCAACTCGAACTGGAAGAACTCACCTATCGCGACCGCGCCGGCCAGTCCAGCGAACAGGAGTACGTCGCGGCCGGTCCAGGTCTGTAGTTCGGGCATGCGTACGGCAGTCACGACCAGGCCCGCAACAAGCACTGCCGCGACCAGAATTCGAGCCGAAGCAGGCCAGCTGCGCCACTCGTTCACATCGAGATCAGTTCCATGCTTCGGATCGCCAATACCTGGCCGTCCAGTTCCCCGGATTCAGGCCCGCCTCTTGCCACGAGCTGGCCGCCCAGCTCTGTTCATCCCAGCCAAGGCCGGCCCAAGCATCCGGCGTCCATGGCGTCTTGCTCCACCCCGGCGAGACGTTCGTCAACCGAGCCCAAGGCGAGTTCTGGTACGTCCTCGAGTTCCACGGACGGGCTGCCCAGACAGCACTGCTGAACGCGTTGCCGAGGGCATCGACGTCGCCGGAGACCTGCTCCGGGACGCCGTCGCCGTTGAAGTCGGTGTACGGCTTGGCGTTACCCCTGGTGGAGTCGATCGACCCGGTTCCGGTCGACCGCTCGAGCGCGACGTTGGCCGGGTTGTTCAGAAAGGCCCGACTCCGCGCAGCCCCTACGGCGTCGGCGGCGTCCACGAGACCGGCCCCGGCTCCGGTCTGCCCAACCATCGCGGGGTCAGCCGTCCCGACGAGCGCGGCCTTTGCCTCGTCCGGCGTCATGCTCGGGGCGGCCTGAAACATCAGCGCCGCCACACCCGAGACGATCGCCGTCGCCTGTGAGGTTCCGTGTCCCTTGAAATACTGGGTGCCGACCCTGGCCGCGGGGCGCATCTCGTACAACGTCGTGCCTGGGGCGCCCTGGGACACGATGCTGATTCCCGGGGCGACGAGGTCCGGCTTCTGGACGTTCTCCCCGGTCGGGCCTCGACTGGAGAACGGGGCGACCGTGTCGTCGGCTGTAGCAACAGTGCCGGCTGTGTCCGCAGCTCCGACAGTCACGACGAACGGGTCGTCACCCGGCTTGTCGATGTTCTGTCCACCCTCGCCCCGGTTGCCGGCCGCCACGACAACGAAGACGCCGGCCTTCCACAGCCGCTGGACGGCGTGGTTGAGCGGATCGAGCTGGTGTTTCTGGGTGGAATCGGTGCCGAAGGACAGATTCAGTACCCGGATTCCATACTTACTTGTGTTGTTGTGGATCCACTCGAGCGCGCCGAGCACTTCGGAGACATCGGTCGCTCCGTTCCACTCCGAGACCCGTACCGACACGATGTTCGCCCCGGTCGCCACGCCGGCCCACTGGCCCCCAGAGCGTTGTCCGTTACCGGCGACGAGTCCAGTCATATGGGTGCCGTGGCCGAAGGTGTCGTAGCCGCCGCCGTCCGGCGTGAGGTCCACTCGGGCACGAACGCGATTGCCGAGATCCGGATGGCGGGTGACACCGGTGTCGAGGACGGCGACGGTGACTCCTGCACCGTTCGTGGAGCGCGGGACCGACGGTAGGCCGATGGCCGCTCGCCATACGGTGTTGGGCGGCAGCGGGTCGTACTGCTCCAAATTTACGTCGAAGTCGCTCAGCGTCACCGAGCCATCGGTCCAGAGGCCGGCGATGCCCGGCGTGCGCCCCAGCATCGCGAACGAGCTCGCCGGGATCGTGGCGGCGAAGCCGTTCACCAGGCCGAGTCGGCGTCCGAGCTCGCCGCCGGCACCGGTCACCGCAGCCTCGGCAGCAGAGGACTCCGGCTCAAGCTCGCTGACGATCACCGACACCATACGGATGTCTGCAGCCACGGCCACCGTGACCGCGGCCGGTGTGAAGACCGAGGAGACCAGTGCGAGTGCGGCCACAAGAGGCGCGGGACGGCACAACGTCATAGAGGCATTGACACGCGGTGGGATGAGAACACCATGAGAAGCGGATGAAAGTCTTCTCATGCAGCATCGCGGACCGGCTGCCCTTTGCAACCACCGGCGCCTGCCGCACTAGCGACGCCCCCCGGGTTGCTCCTGACCTGACCTGCGGTTGCCCTGACCATCACAGATCCTCACCAGAACCGTGCGCGGCAACGGGTTCGGTTGCACGCGCCCTGGTCATCTGACCCCTCTTTTGCTGCTCGACGACGATGACTCGAACCTCGACCCCACTGCCGTGACGATCAATCAACCGGGCAGTGGCCCACTTTCCGCGGAGCGTTTCTGCTGGTGACCGACCGGACGGAGAGGGCCCCCCTGCCGATGTGCCCTGGGTTCGTCAGCCCGAGGTTCCGGCTCGATGACTGCTTCGCCCGGTACCGACCTGGGGCCATCGCTGGCCGACCAGATGTCCGCGTGGGGCTGCTTCGCCACCTCGCGGCGGTCGACCGCGTTACGAAGCGGGCCAACGGACAGGACATCCGCCCTTCTCGGTGCCTCTAGTGTCCGAGGAGTGGTGGAACGCGCGGCGGGATCGCGAGCCTGGCTAGGGAGCATGCGGGTACGCATCCTTTCGGTCGTCGTCGGTCTGCTGCTGATGTCCTCCCTTGGGTCGGTGTTGCTTCTGCGCACGGTTCTCTTCCAAGAATTGGAACAAGAGGTGCAACTGGGTCTGGAGCAGGAGGCTGCGGAGTTCCGCCTACTCAGTGCCGGCAGCAACCCGCAGACAGGCGAACCATTCGACGGAGACCTCAAAGCCGTCTTCGACGTCTACTTCGCCCGAGCGGTCCCCAGCGAAGGAGAGGCGCTGTTGTCCTTCGTTGACGGTGAACTGTACGAGTCGCGAAGAGCTCAGGACGCCGCGGTCGTGACCGAGCTGGCGCCGGCGATCACCTACTGGCTGTCGCTGGAGCGCTCAGAAAGCGGAAGCATCGACACACAGTTGGGCCCGGCCCGCTACGTCGCCCTGCCCCTGGACGGCGACCGGCAGGACGGCTTGTTCGTGGTGGTGAACTTCCCGGAATTCGAGCGCCGTGAGATCGACGCCGCGGTCGGCACGCAGGTCGCAATCCAGATCGGCACCCTGATCGTCGCCTCAGTGCTGGGATTCGCGTTGGCCGGACGCGTCCTGCGACCGTTGCGATCGCTGGCTAGTACGGCAAGGCGCATCACCGACACGGACTTCACCCAACGGATCCCGATCTCGGGCAGCGACGAGGCCTCGCAGATCGCCGCAACTTTCAACGACATGCTGAGCCGGCTGGAGGCCGCTTTCGGCACACAGCGTCGCCTCCTGGACGACACCAGCCACGAACTGCGCACACCCCTGACGATCATCCGAGGTCATGTGGAACTGCTCGAACTGGACGAAACGCCCCAGCAACGCCAGGAAACCATCGCCCTGATCGTCGACGAGATCGACCGGATGACCGGAATCGTCAACGATCTCTTCCTGCTCGCCCGGGCGGACCAGCCTGATTTCCTTCAACTTGAGCCACTAGACCTTCGTGACCTGGTCCATGAAGTGCATGCCAAGGCCCAGGCCATGGCGGTGCGGGGCTGGGAGGTGGTCGCCCGGGAGCCGACGTTCGTCCTCGGGGACCGCCGCCGCCTCACCCAGGCGATGCTGCAGCTCGCCGACAATGCCGCGAAGCACACGTCCGACAGTAAGAGGATCCAGATCGGTACCAGCATCGAAGGTGGGTACGCCCGGTTGTGGGTCGACGATCACGGAGCCGGGGTTGCAAGACAAGACGCTGAACGTATCTTCGAACGCTTCCAACGCAGCGCGATAGACGGCGTCACGACTGGCGCCGGACTCGGTCTGGCCATCGTGCGGGCCATCGCCGGAGCACACGGAGGCAACGTGGCACTCGTCCCTCGCGGTGGACCTGGGGCCTGCTTCGAGATCACGGTCCCGGTTGCGCCGGCCACTACTAGACGACTCCACATCCCGGAACCCCCTCGAGATTCCGGGCATGACCACAACAGTCAGCCGCGCCACCCTTGATCTTGGTCCTTGTCACATGTGATGGCTAGCGTTCGGCCTTCGAAGGACCTGCCCGAAGAAGGACGGTGAGGCTCACTCCGCACGAGAAGGAGCGCCTGCTGCTGTCCTGCGCCGGGCGGCATCGCCGCGCCGGGGACTGCGCATGAATCTCCCCGAAGCCGCCGGGAGATGGGAACCACTGCGCTGGACGACAGGGATCACGAGGCAGGCAGGCAAAAGGGGGCGAGTGTGCTGACGGCTCATGACGTCTCTTCCCGGAACAGGCGAGGTAGCCGCAAACCTGGCCGCTTGATGAGAGGGAGATGAGACAGCCGTGAGAAACCGCCCGCCGACAGGCCTCAGCGCTCAGGAACTGCTCAAGCGCAGCCGTACGAGCCGGTAGCCGACACCGAGCGCGAAGACACCGATCCCGACCAAAACGGTCACCGGCGGCAACGTCACCACGAGAACCGCGCTGCCCAGCGCGCCCAGGACCGGCAGGGCTCGGGGAAATGCGACCTGGCCCTTGTGCTGTCGACGGACTTGTTGAGCTGGCGAAGTGTGGTCTCTTCGCTGGGGCTAAGGCCTGACACCACCGGAGATCGATTCACAGCATCCTCGAGCGCAACACGTGCCTTCGTTCCGTTGGCGGTGAGCGCCAAGGTCTCGACCCGCTGATCCGTTGGATCCCGCTCGCGGGTCATCAAGGCCACGCGCCTCCAACGATCCTCGAATGCTGGGCTTGATAGAGGCATCAGAGCCAAGCCGGTCAGTGCCGGCTCCAGGAGGCCGTGTACGGCTGGGTGTCGCGCAACCGGCACCAGTTCCGTGGCGTAACCCCTTGGTGCGAGGCTCATGCCCAGGCCAGATGCACCAGCCAGGTGACGGCCGGAAGCCTGGCTCAGAGGTAGCGGCGGGCCAGTTCGCCTGCCTGAGCGCCGTACGAGCCCCCGAACATGACGGCGTGTACGAGTACCGGGAACAGCTGATGCAGCCCCACCCGCTCCCGCCAGCCGGAGCCCAACGCAGCGACCTCCTGGTAGGAGGCCAGGATCCGATCGAGGTAGGGCACGCCGAACAGCGCCAGCATCGCGAGGTCGGTCTCACGGTGCCCGCCGTGCGCGGCGGGATCGATCAGGTAGACCTTGCCGTTGGCGGCCCAGTGCACGTTCCCGCTCCACAGGTCCCCATGCAGACGCGCCGGTGGCTCGCTCGGCACACCGATGCTGTCCAGCCTCGGGAGCAGTCCTGACACTGCAGCCGCGTCGTCGGTCGAGATGTGGCCGGCATCCCACGCGGCACGCAGATACGGCTCGACCCGCCGTACGGCGAAGAACTCAGCCCATTCCCCCGAGGCGACCCCGGAGTTGTCCATCGCCAGCCGCCCGATGAACCCGGGCCAGGGCGCCCCGAAGCGGTCGGCGCCGGCCAGGTGCAGTACGGCCAGGTCGGTGCCGCACTGTTCGGCCGCGTCCGGCGTGGCTTCACCCCGGGGCAACCATTCCAGGAGCAGGAGGTCGTCGCTGACAGCGATGACCTCGGGGGTGCGGATCACCGCCGCTTGCGCGATCCAAGCCAACCCGGCTGCTTCGGCCGCAAAGAAACCAGCCGGCGCATCCGGCAGCGACTTGGCGAACAGCGCCTCGCCGCCATCCAGCGTGAACAGCTCTGCGACGCAGCTGTCACCACCCGGCAGCGGGGTGGCGCGGATTCGCTGGTGCCGCACCATCATCGGGACGATGTGCGGATGGGTCCTTAGATACGCAACGTCGAGCGACCCCTCGACCGAGCTGGTCACAGTTTTCGCCTCCGGTTCGCCCCGACTCGAGCTAGTTCAGGTCGTCGGCAGCCATCAACCTGCGCCCGGCTTCGGTGATCGTCCCGGACAGCGAGGGATAGATCGAGAAGGTGTGCGCCAGATCGGCTGCGGTCAGGCTGTTCTGCACCGCGAGGGCGATCGGCAGGATGAGCTCGGAGGCTCCCGGCGCGACGACCACCCCCCCGATCACGACGCCGGTCGGGCGCCGGCAGAAGAGCTTCACGAACCCGTCCCGCAGGTCCACCATCTTCGCCCGGGCGTTGGTGGCCAACGGCAACATGATGATGTCGGCCGCCATCGCTCGTTCGGCGATGACCTTCTCCGAGTGTCCCACCGTTGCGATCTCGGGATGGGTGAACACGTTGGCCGCCACCGTCTTCAGCTTGATCGGAGCCACGGCCTCACCGAGGGCGTGCCACATCGCCACCCTGCCCTGCATGGCCGCAACCGAGGCCAGCGGCCAGACGCCGGTCACGTCACCGGCGGCATAGATGCCGGCGATGTTGGTACGCGACACCTTGTCCACCGTGATGTGCCCGCTCGCAGTCACGGCGACGCCGGCAGATTCCAGTCCGAGTCCACCCGAGTTCGGTACCGAGCCGACCGTCATCAGGGCATGTGATCCGCGGACCTCGCGTCCGTCCTCCAAGGACACGATCACGCCGTCGCCGCTGCCCATGGAATTCCCACCACGGTTCCGTCGGACGCCGGAAGCTCTGGCCTGCTTGACGATCTGCCCGCCTCGCTTCATGAATACCTGCTCGAGGACTTCTGCCGCGTCGGCATCTTCGCCGGGCAGCACCCTGTCCCTCGAGGAGACCAAGGTCACCGGCACCCCGGCCTCGAGGTAACCACTGGCGAACTCCGCACCGGTCACGCCCGAGCCGACGACGACGAGATGCTCGGGGAACTCCTCGAGCTCATAGACCTGCCGCCAGGACAGGATCCTTTCACCGTCCGGCTCGGCACCGGGCAGGATGCGCGGATCGGCGCCGGTGGCCAGCAGCAGGATGTCGCTGTCGATGTCCTGGCCCCCGTCCGCGGACTCGACGTGGACCACGTGCCGCGCCAGACCCGGCGCGGCATCGGCCAATCTGGCTGATCCAGCGATCAGGACCACTCCTTCGCGGGCCAGCCGGGTCCGGATGTCGGCCGACTGTGCGGCAGCCAGCGCATTGACCCGACCGTGAACGGTGCCCGGATCCAGGCTGGACTGCGCGACCTCGCCGGCCCGTACGCCCAGCTCTGCGCTGTCCCGGACGCTGGTCAACGCACCACTGGATGCGAGAAAGGTCTTGGATGGGACGCAGTCGGCGAGCACACACGCCCCGCCCAGGCCGTCGCGCTCGACCACGGTGACATCGGCGCCGAGTTGCGCAGCGACCAGCGCGGCTTCGTACCCGGCCGGTCCGCCCCCGATGATCACAATGCTGGTCATGGGGGCCATTCTCGCGCACCCGACCCGCACTCAGCACGACGGCGTTCCCGCCGAGCCGCGCCACGCGTCGCTACGCTGCGCCGGTGCCGCTCTACGCCGCGTACGGGTCGAACATGGATCCGACGCAGATGATCCGTCGCTGCCCGCACTCCCCGGAGGCGGGCACCGGCTGGATCCGTGGGTGGCGACTCACCTTCGGCGGCGAGGAACTGGGCTGGGAAGGGGCGCTGCCCACGATCGTCCCGGTCGACGACGAAGTTGTCTTCGTCGCGCTGTACGACGTCTCCGCCGAGGACCAGCGCCTGCTCGACGCCTGGGAGGGCGCCGACAACGACCTCTACATGACGATGCGGGTCCGGGTGCACACACTGACCGGGGACGTACTGGCCTGGACCTACGTTCTGGACGCCTTCGAGGGCGGGCTTCCCTCGGCACGCACCATCGGTTTGATCGCCGACGCCGCGCAGGCCGCGGCCGCACCGGATGACTACGTCGCGGCCTTGCGGGCACGCGAGTGCCGCTCGGTCGGCGACTGACGCTCTGGCAAGGTGGATGCGGTGCTGCCCCCTAACCCTGGCCAGGGTGCGCTCCAGGCTCCGCCCGGCCGCTCAGATGACAGCCCCTTCGCCCGGCCTAGTGAGCTTCCGTACGGGCTGCCGCCCTTCGACCTGATCCGCGAGGAGCACTATCTTCCCGCCTTCGAGGCGGGAATGGCCAAGCAGTTGGCCGAGGTCGACGCGATCGCCGGCTCGCCGGATCAGCCGACCTTCGAGAACACGATCGTCGCCCTGGAGCGCTCCGGACGGATGCTTGACCGGGTCAGCACGGTGCTGTTCAACCTGGTCGGCTCGACCTCCACCGACGGCCTGCGGGCGATCGAGGCCGCCGTGGCGCCGCAACTGGCTGCCCACTCGGACGCCATCCACCTGCATTCCGCTCTGTTCGACCGGATCGAGGAGCTCTACGACCGGCGAGCCGACTTGGGGCTCAGCGCGGAGCAGAATCGGCTGCTGGAGCGCTACCGCAGCGACTTCCTACGCGCGGGCGCCCGGCTCTCCGAGGACGAGCAAGCCCGGCTGCGGCAGCTGAACGAGGAACTCTCGAGTCTGTCGACCGACTTCTCCGCTCGATTGCTCGCCGAGACGAATGGCTCTGCTGTCCACGTAGTGCACAGCGCAGCGCTGGTCGGTCTGACGCAGGACGCCATCGCCTCCGCGGCCCAGACCGCGCGTAGCCGGGGTCACGGGTCGGGATACCTCCTGCCGCTGGTCCTGCCGACCGCCCAGCCGGTCCTGGTCTCGCTGACCGACCGGGCGTTGCGCGAGCGGGTCTTTCGTGCGGCAACCTCGCGGGGCAACCGCGGCAACGAGCACGACACGCGACGCACCCTGACCCGGATGGCAAGCCTGCGCGCTGAGCGAGCCGGCTTGCTCGGATACCCTGACCACGCCTCCTACATCGTCGAGGACCAGACCGCGGGCACCACCGATGCGGTGGCGACGATGCTGCACGGGCTGGTCGGACCGGCGGTGGCCAACGCCCGGGTGGAGGAGGCCGAACTGCAGGCCGCCTTCGAGGCTGACGGCGGCACCGGATCACTGCAGCCCTGGGACTGGGCCTACTACGCGGAGCAGGTCAAGCGTGCCCGGTTCGACATCGATGCCGCCGCGGTGCGCCCGTACCTGGAGCTGGAACGGGTTCTGGTGCAGGGGATCTTCCACGCGGCCGGCGAGCTGTACGGATTGGGTTTCGCCGAACGGCATGATCTGCCGACCTATCACCCCGATGTGCGGGTCTTCGAGGTCACCGACGCCGACGGCGCCGCGCTGGGCCTTTTCCTCGCGGACTTCTATGCGCGGGAGTCCAAGCGCGGTGGTGCATGGATGAACACCCTCGTCGACCAGAGCCAGCTCTTCGACGCGTTGCCGGTCGTGGTCAACACTCTGAACATCCCGCGCCCAGCCGAGGGCGAGCCGACCCTGTTGACAATCGACGACGTGCGTACCGCTTTTCACGAGTTCGGGCATGCCTTGCACGGCCTGTTCTCCGACGTCGGATACCCCCGCTTCTCCGGTACGAGTGTGCCGCGGGACTTCGTCGAGTACCCGTCCCAGGTCAACGAGATGTGGGCCTGGTGGCCAAGCGTTCTGGCGAACTACGCCGTTCACCACCACACCGGGGAGCCGCTGCCGCAGGAGCTCGCCGACCGGCTACTGGCTTCGCGCTCCTACGGGGAGGGGTTCGCGACGACGTCCTACCTCGCGGCAGCTCTGCTCGACCAGGAGTGGCACCGCCGGTCGCCGTCCGACCCGCCGATCGCACCTGAGGACGTGGAGGCCTTCGAGGCCGCAGCGCTGGCTCGTTATGGCCTGCAACTGGATTCGGTCCCGCCGCGCTACCGGAGCTCGTACTTCTCGCACATCTTCGCAAGCGGGTACAGCGCCGGTTATTACTCCTACATCTGGTCGGAGGTGCTCGACGCCGACACCGTCGAATGGTTCTGCGAGAACGACGGCCTTCGCCGTACGAACGGCGACGCGTTCCGCGCCGGGCTGCTGTCCCGCGGCGGCAGCGTGGACCCGATGGAGGCCTTCGCAACCTTTCGCGGGCGACCGCCCCGCATCGAGCCACTCCTGGAACGCCGCGGCCTGCTCCCCACATAAGAATCCCCGCGATCATGGAGCGGTGACCACTTTTCAGCCCGAGATCTCGTCACAGCTCCATGATCGCGAGGCTCAGGCCGGCGTCACCACCGAACCCAAAGCGGTCAGTAGCGACGCCACGCCGGAGCTTTCATCGAAAGCTGGGCGCGGAGGGTGCCGAGCACTTGCGCGCGATGCTCACAAGACCCTGTGATCATGGACCTGTGACCACTTTTCGGTGTGAAGTTTGGTCAGGGCTCCATGATCGCGGGGGTTTCGGGTCAGGCGGCATTGCGGTCGAGAAGCCGGCGGACTGTGGCGACCATTCGCGTGTGCCGTCGGTAGACGTCAACGTCGGTGAAATGCAACAGCGTCCAGCCGTTCTCCGTGAGCCAGTTGTGTCGATCCCGGTCGGCGCGCAGCTGATCCTGGGTCAGATGCGCGATACCGCCGTCGTACTCGGCGCCGACTCGGCGATCGCGCCATCCGGTATCCAGCCGGTGCCACCGCTCACCCATGTCTCCTACGCGGATCTGGCACGCAGGCGCCGGAAGGTGGGCATCAAGGAAGCGCCACCGCATGCGTGACTCCATCGGTGACTCGGCCAGCGCGTCGGCACGGGGTATCAGCCACCTGAGCCGGATGACCTGGCGAAGGCCGGACTGCTCGATCGATGCCGCTACCAGCTCTTCCCGACTGCAGGTTTGACTGGCCAAGGCTCGGTCCAGGACCGCCAGACCATCGATCGGCGCGGTGAGCCGGACGACATCGCAGGCGGTACGAGCCGGTGGGGTGCACCAGATCCCGTTCATGCGCACAGCATCATCGGTACCCAGGACTGACGGGTGCACCTGCAGGCCAGGTCTGCGGCGGTTGTCCACATCGGGCGGGCCCAGGAAATGCAGGCGGTCATCAGAGCGGACGTCGAAGCCCCAGATAGCCGCAGCGGTGGTATGACAGGCAACCAGGTCCCCGCCTACAAGTAGCCCAGCGGCCCGCACAAGTGATGGTAAGTCGTCCGGGACCTCGGCGTCGACGTACATCCCCCGCCAGGGCGTCAGTCGCCACACACCCCGACGTAGCCGACGGCGAATCTCGGCGGGCGTCAGCACCGTGAGAGCTTGGTCGCGGGTGATGATCCCGCCCTGTCGTGACGCCAACTGGGCCAACGCGATGTCCATGCCGCCACCGTCGCCGCTGGCAAAGCGCTCGTGGGACCTCAACAGGATCTGTGGACAAACTCTTCCGCGATCATGGAGCTGTGACCAAGTGGCAGGCGAAAAAAGTGGTCACAGCTCGATGATCGCGAGGGTTCAGCCGGCCTGGATCGGGTACCGCTGGGCGTATCGGGTGGGCGGCTCTCCGACCATGGAACGGAAATCGCGGGTGAAGTGCGCCTGATCGACATAGCCGAGTTCGGTGGCAAGCTGCGCCCAGTCGAAGGCGACTCCCAACTCCAATCGTCGGGTCACCTCGTGCAGCCGGTAGCGCGGATGACCCATTTCGGGCTGACGCCGACGTGCTCGGCAAATGACCGCTGTAGCCGCCGAACGCTGGTTCCGAGCCGGTCGGCCAGGGTGTCCACCCTGGTGATGTCCGGCTCGGCGGCAATCCGAGCCACGATCGCAGCGACTTTCTCCGCAGTCGGGTCGGGAGGCGGCAGCTTCGCCCGCAGGAATGACTCCACGACGCGGACCATCTCGGCCTCGTTGGCGGCTTCGGCCATCGCCTGTTGTCGAACATCCGCCCCGAACACGTCGTGAGCGGCCACAGACCGGTCGGTGATCGTCGAGACGGAGGCCCCGAGGATCGGCCGGAATCAGCCTGGCCGGAAGGCCACCCGAACACCCGACCAGTGCCTTCGAGAATCCGGAACACGTGCCCACGCACGACCCGGTGCACCCCGGCGGGACAGTCGTTGACGAACGACAGATGCACATTCGGCTCGGGGACGATCAGCTGGCGGTAGGGAGGTTGACCGCGCAAGTCCCAGGCGACGAACCAGTAGCGCGAGACGAACGGGGCCAAGTCCGGTCCCGGATCTGAGTACCAATGTCGTTGGAAGCCCGACCACGCACCACGGATCTCTCAGGCGTCCCGTCCTGCCGAGCCGGTCGCCATTCGGCGAAGGATAGGTGTCGCGTTCGTTCAAGACATCGCCCTCGAGGACTGGTTACGTACCGGGTCGACAGCACTCGAGGCGCTCGACGCGTCCGACCCGCACAGGAGAGGGTTCATGGAAGAGCACGAACTGATGGCCTTGGCGGCGGCACCCACCCTTGCCGTCGTACGAGACATCAACGCCGAAAAACTCGACGCGCCAACACCTTGCACCGAGTACGACGTTGGGAAGCTGGTCCATCACCTGCTCTTCTGGGGACCGTCGCTGGAGGCGGCCGCACGCAAGGACGCGGTTGCGCCGCCCGAAGCCAGGGAACAGGACGCCTACCAGACCCATGACCAGATCAGGTCAGCGGGTGCGGTAGGCGTCCAGAATCTGTTGCGCGGCCAGTGAGGGGGTGAGCTCCCCGGCCTGGACCGCGCGCTCCGTGCCCGGCGCCAGTATCCGTACGGCAGGATGCTCGCGCAGGTCGTTCTCGAGGGCGTCGTGCACCATCCGCCAGGT
The DNA here is from genome assembly GCA_030860305.1 of Actinomycetota bacterium. The sequence goes on along the minus strand of JALZIL010000052.1, from coordinate 5,820 downwards.
CCAACGCACCTGCTGGCGTTGACGTTGGCGCTCCAGTTCGCCCTCGGTTGCCAGGTGTTCCTGATGGGCCACCACCTGTGCCCAGACCTCGTCGAGACCCGTTCCATCGAGTCCAGAACACGTCAGAACTGGTACCCGCCAAGAAGATCCGGAGCCGCGCAACATGCGGATCGCCGCGCTCAACTCGCGGGCGGCCCTGCGGGCGTCCGTGGCGTGGGGGCCGTCGGCCTTGTTCACCGCGATAACGTCCGCGATCTCCAGGATGCCGCGTTTGATCCCCTGCAGCTGATCGCCCGTACGCGCCATGGTCAGGAAGAGGAACGAGTCGACCATGTCCGCCACCGCTACCTCGGACTGACCGACACCCACGGTCTCGACCAGCACGACGTCGTAACCCGCCGCCTCGACGACGACCATCGACTCCTGGGTGGCTTGAGTGACCCCACCGAGCGTGCCGGCGGTAGGAGCGGGCCGGATGAAGGCCGCTTCATCGACGGCCAGCCGCGACATCCGAGTCTTGTCACCCAGGATCGAGCCACCGCTACGGGTCGAGGACGGGTCGACGGCCAGGACGGCCACCCGGTGTCCGGCGGCGGTCAGTGTGGTCCCCAACGCATCGATGAACGTCGACTTGCCTACTCCGGGGACACCGCTGATCCCGACTCGGCGAGCCGACCCGGCATGCGGCAGCAGGACGCTGAGCAGCTCCTGTGCCCGCTCACGATGATCAGCTCGCCGGGACTCCACGAGCGTGATCGCCCGGGCCACCGACGTACGCGATCCGGCCAACACGCCCGCGGTCAACCGGGTGACCAGATCACCCATCCGCCGCAGCCCCCAGTGCAGCGCTCCGGCTCACGAATGTCCGAGGCGCTCGGACAGGGTCGCCAACAAGCCCTGGGCGGCCTCGGCGATGACCGTTCCGGGCGGAAAGATCGCGGTAGCGCCGGCAGCCTCCAGCTCGGCGAAGTCACCCGCCGGAATGACCCCACCGACAACGATCAGGATGTTGTCGGCCTCCATCTCGGTCAGTGCCGCCCGCAGGGCCGGTACCAGGGTGAGATGTCCCGCAGCCAGCGAATTGACCCCGATGACGTGCACATCGGCCTCGACGGCCTGCAGGGCTACCTCCTCGGGCGTCTGGAACAACGGGCCGACATCGACGTCGAAGCCGAGGTCGGCGAAGGCGGTGGCGATCACCTTCTGGCCACGGTCGTGTCCGTCCTGCCCCATCTTGGCCACCAGGATCCGGGGTCGGCGACCCTCGGCCCGTTCGAACTCATCGGCAAGGCGCCGGGTCTTCTCGATGCCGTCCATCGCGCCCGCCTCGTCCCGGTAGACACCGGAGATCGTCCGTACCGTGGCCCGGTGCCGTCCGTACACCTCTTCCAAGGCCGAAGAGATCTCGCCGACCGTGGCCTTGGCGCGTGCCGCGTCGATGGCCAGGGTGAGCAGATTGTCGGCGAGGTCGGAGCCACGATTGCCCTCCGCGGCTGCCCAGGCGGCATCGGTCAGCTTCTTAAGCGCAGCCGCGCAGGCCGCCGAGTCCCGTTCCGCGCGAAGGGTCTGCAGCCTGGCCACCTGCTGAGCCAGGACATCGGCATTGTCGATCTTGAGAACCTCGATGTCCTCGTCGGCGTCGTCCACGCGGTACTTGTTCACGCCGATCACCGGCTGGCGACCGGAGTCGATCCGCGCCTGGGTACGGGCGGCGGCCTCCTCGATCCGGAGCTTGGGCAGGCCCTCCTCGATCGCCTGGGCCATTCCGCCGGCGGCCTCGACCTCCTCGATGTGCGCCCAGGCGCGTCGGGCCAGGTCGTAGGTGAGCTTCTCGACGTAGGCCGAACCGCCCCAGGGGTCGATCACCCGGGTAGTCCCCGACTCCTGGGCCAGCATCAGTTGGGTGTTGCGGGCGATCCGGGCCGAGAAGTCCGTGGGCAACGACAGGGCCTCGTCCAAGGCATTGGTGTGCAGCGACTGGGTGTGGCCCTGCGTGGCGGCCATCGCTTCCAGGCAGGTCCGTACGACGTTGCTGAAGACGTCCTGCGCGGTCAGCGACCAGCCCGAGGTCTGGCAGTGCGCCCGCAGCGACAGCGACTTGTCGTTCTTCGCCCCGGCGTCGGCGACCAGCTTTGCCCAGAGCAGCCGCCCGGCCCGCAGCTTGGCGACCTCCATGAAGAAATTCATCCCGACCGCCCAGAAGAAGGACAGCCGAGGGGCGAAGACGTCGATGTCCAACCCGGCGGCCTGTCCGGCCCGGATGTACTCCATCCCGTCGGCGAGGGTGTAGGCGAGTTCCAGATCGGCCGTCGCACCAGCCTCCTGGATGTGATAGCCCGAAATGGAGATCGAATTGTACTTCGGCATCCTCTGCGAGGTGTAGCTGAAAATGTCGCTGACGATCTGCATGGACGGTCCGGGCGGGTAGATGTAGGTGTTACGGACCATGAACTCCTTGAGTATGTCGTTCTGGATCGTTCCCGAAAGCTGTTCGGGGGCAACACCTTGTTCCTCGGCGGCGGCGATGTAGAGCGCCAACACGGGCAGGACCGCACCGTTCATCGTCATCGACACCGACATCTCATCCAGCGGGATGCCGTCGAAGAGTTGGCGCATGTCCAGGATCGAGTCGATCGCGACGCCGGCCATCCCGACGTCACCGGGTACCCGCGGATGGTCGGAGTCGTACCCGCGGTGGGTCGGCAGGTCGAAGGCCACCGACAACCCCTTCTGCCCGGCGGCGAGGTTGCGCCGATAGAAGGCGTTCGACGCAGCTGCGGTGGAGAACCCGGCGTACTGGCGGATCGTCCACGGCTGGGTGGTGTACATCGTCGGGTACGGCCCCCGCAGATACGGCTTGATTCCCGGGTAGCTTCCGAGGAAGTCCAGATCTCTCAGATCCTCAGCGGTGTACAGCGGCGGAACCGTGATGCCTTCCGGTGTCAGCCAATTCGCTTCGGCGACACTACGTCCGGCCGCCGCCTGATACTGGTCGGCCCACTGCATCGGTCCGGGTGCATCGGCCGGAAGTGGCCCGAGCTCGACGTCACCGAAGTCCGGGATCACCGAGGTCGCAGCCGGGCCGCTTCGTGGGCCCCGAGCATCGCTCATGACGGCTCACCTCCCTCGGCCGGCAGGAACTCCTCGAGCACCGCACCCAGCACGGCCAGGGCATCACACCCGGCGAAGACATGTCCATCGATCCGAGCGAGGTCACCCGTCGCGTCGAGGTCTTGGCGGTTATCACGCAAACCGCCAGGATCTGCTGCACCGGCCCGCCATACCTGAGTCGCTCCGGCCCGGCGCAACGCCACGGCGAGGGCGGCGGCCCGCTCCGCGTAGAGCTGATCAGTGCCGCACAGGCACACAACCGACGTCGCGGCCAGGCCGAAGGCGGACAGGATCGCCGCATTCTCGCCGTCGTCGGCGCCATTGCTGGGAGTGTCGAATCCGGCGGCCTGGAAGAGGTTCGCGGCAAAGGATGCCCGGGGTGTCGAAGCGGCGATCGAACCCAGCGTGGCCAGGAAGACTGCCGGCCGCGAATCCTGCTCCGCGGCAATGGCATCCACGCTATCCCGCAGCGTCTCGAAGTCCCCCGCGGCTCGTACGACCGGCAAGGCCCGTCGCGACCCAGGCTCCACAGGCGGGTGCGGCTCACGTACGGGCAGCGTCTCGGTGAGATTCGGGAACTCGCTGACCCCGGTGATCGGATCGCTTCGGTGCGCGAGTCGATCCCGACGGACGGCCCAGACCGACGCGATCCGGTCGGCGACCAAGCCGCTGGTCATCGCCGCCGCCAGTCCCCCGGCCCGCTCGATCTCGGTGAACCAGTCCCATGCGGCCGTGGCCAACTGGTCGGTCAATGACTCGACATACCAGGAGCCACCGGCCGGATCGAGCACCCGGGCGAGGTGGCCTTCCTCCATGAGCAGGGTCTGGGTGTTGCGCGCGATCCGGCGGGCGAAGGAATCCGGCAGCCCGATTTCGCTGTCGAAGGGCCCCACCGTGACGGCCTCGGCGCCACCGATGCCGGCCGCGAAGCAGGCAACGGTGGTGCGCAGCATGTTCACCCACGGATCGCGCCGGGTCATCATCACCGAGGAGGTGACCGCGTGCTGACGCTGACCACGAACCGATGTTGACGCCCCGGACACCTCACCGACCCGGTCCCACAGCCGACGGGCGGCCCGGAGTGCGGCGATGGTCAGGAACTGGTCCGCGCCGGCGGAGTACCGGAAGTCCAGCGCCGCCAACGCCGACTCGACATCCAGCCCGTCGTCAGTCAGGGCACGAAGGTATCCGACACCAGCCGCCAACGAGCAGCCCAGCTCCTCGACGACTCCGGCGCCGGCATCGTGGAACACGGTGCTGTCCACAGTGATCGCCCGCATGAGCGGAAAGTCGTCGTGGCAGCGGCGGGCCAACGAGACCGCTGCAGACATCTCCGGGTCGGAACCTGTACGGATGGCATCGCCGTATGGATCCGCGCCCAGGTTGCCGAGCAATTCCCCGGCCTTGACCCCCATCGAGGCGGCCAGATCGAAGAACGAATCGGCAACCTGCGGCGTTGCCGACCCCGCCTGCAGCACAATCGGAGCCACGTCGAGAAGCACACCGTCAAGAACTTGGGGTAGGGCCTGGACGGGGATCGCCCCCTGACCGAGCACCAGCCAGAGCGAGGTCACTCCGTTGTCGAGGTCGGCAGCGATGGCCTGCCGGGTGACCTCGACGTCGGGATGGGCGTGGCGGGCGCGAACATCCCAGCCTTCGTACTCGGCACGACCCGCTCGACTGCCGCGTACGAACGGCGCCAGACCTGGTACGCCGACCTGCCGCGGGAGACCAGCGGCATCCTCGGCGACGTACAGCGGCGCGACCTGGACGCCGCTGCCGACCGAGGTGCGCAACGCACCCTCGACCGGCCCCGGCTCAACCCCGAGTCCGGACCGGCGGAGGACCCCAGCGACCAGTTCCAGCCACTTCCCCCGGTCGGCTTGCGGAAATCCGGCGGCCAAGGACAGTGCCTCTGGGGCGGTCACCTCTTCTGGCGGCGACACTTCCTCCGTCGCCGTCGGGGGTGGGTCGGGCCGCTGCGCCATCGCGGCTGCGCTACCCGGGCTCGCCCGCCAGCGCCCGCAGCGCCGTACGAGCCAATAGCCGTACCCCGATCGAGAGAGCGCGCTCGTCGATGTCGAAGGAACCGCGGTGCAGATCCAGCGGGGGTCCGCCGCCGTAGGTGCCCAGCCGGGCCAGCCCGATCGGTGCGTAGTCGGCGTACCAGGCGAAGTCCTCGCCGCCTAGGCTCTGCGCGGTCGGCTGGACGCCGTCAACGCCGACGGTCTCCCGGGCCGAGGCGGTGAGCGTGGCGATCGGACCGGGAGAGTTGACGACCGGAGGTACGCCGCGCTGATAGTCGATCTGGACCTGCGCTCCGGTGGGCGCCACGATCTCCGCGACTAGTCGCCGGATCAGCTTCTCGGCCTCGTCCCAGCAGTCCCGGTCGAGCAGTCGGATCGTCCCGTGCAGCGTGCCGCTGTCGGGAATCGTGTTGGCGGCGATCCCGGCGCCGACCGCACCCCAGACCAGGGACAGTCCGGCCCGCGGATCCACCTGCCGAGACAGCAGCCCGGGAGTCGCGATGATCACCCGACCCAGGGCATCGACGAGATCGACGGTCATGTGCGGCCGAGCAGTGTGCCCGCCTGGACCGGTCAGCGTCACCTTGACGGCATCGCAGGCCGCAGTGATCGGCCCGGCCTTGAGACCCACCCGGCCGACGTCGAGGGTGGGGTCGCAGTGCACGGCGAAGGCCGCCACCGC
>JALZIL010000006.1 GCA_030860305.1 Actinomycetota bacterium | reverse complement strand
CCGACGAGATCGGACAGCCAGCGAACGTTGCCGTCACTGTCCGGCAACTCCAGATCCGCGACGGTCTCACCGATCTGCATGCTGTCGAGCCTGCCCTGCGGCCGGCGGGCAGGAAAGCCGCAGAACCGCCACGTCACCGTCTTGTCAGACATCACCGCCACTACGGGCCTTCATCACGGCCTACCGTGCGACGATGGACGAGCCGGGCCGACCCGACGGCCAGCAGCCGGTCATCGCCGACTACGGCTTGTTGTCCGATTGCCACTCGGCGGCGCTGGTCGACCGGAGCGGATCCGTCGACTGGTGGTGCGTTCCCCGCTTCGACTCGCCCTCGGTCTTCGGTCGGTTGCTCGATCCCGCTGCGGGCCACTGGGTGGTTCGGCCGGTCGGGGAGTTCACCGCCGAACGCGCTTATGTCGGTGACACACTTGTGCTCCGAACGCTCTTTCGCACCGACTCCGGCGTCGTCAGCGTGACCGACGCGCTGCTGCTCGAGCCCGGCGCTCACGGCCACGAGATCGGTCTGCGGAGCCCGCACGTGCTGTTCCGCCGCGTCGAAGGGCAGCGCGGAACCGTCCGGATGCGCACCGACCTGTCACCCCGCCCGGAGTACGGCCGCACCGAACCACACCTCCGGCTGCTGCCCGACGGCGCCGAGGCCATCGGTGGACCGGTGACCCTCACATTGAGCACCTCGGTGCCACTGCACCTGCTCGACGGCGCCGTGCTCGGCGAGTTCGACGTGGCCGCGGGCCAGGTGATCGACCTGCTCCTCTCGTACGCGCCGACATTCGGTGCGCCGCCCGGAGTAGGGGGCGTGCCGTCCCTCGACCGGACTGTGAACAGCTGGACCTCCTGGGGTGCGCAGCACAAGGGCTACGACGGGGACTTCCCGGAACTGGTGCGGCGCAGCTCGCTGGTGCTGCAAGGGCTGACGTACGGCCCGTCGGGAGCCATCATCGCCGCGGCCACGACATCGCTGCCCGAGACGATGGGAGGAGAACTGAACTTCGACTACCGCTACGCCTGGCTGCGCGATCTCAGTCTGACCATCCGGTCGCTGTGGCTCGCCGCCTGCCCGGACGAGCCGAGCCGGCTGTTCGCCTGGCTCGCGAACAGCGCCGGCCACCTGCGCGACGAGCTGGTCCAGATCATGTACGGGGTCGAGGGTGAACGTGACCTGACCGAGCGCACGCTCGAGCATCTCGGCGGCTACCGAGGCAGCGTGCCGGTGCGGGTCGGGAACCAGGCATGGGAGCAGGACCAGCTCGACGTCTTCGGCGAGGTTCTCGACGCAGCACACCTACTGCGTGACCAGCTCGGGGAGCTGACCGCACCCACGCAGCAGCTGCTCGTAGCCCTCGCGAACCGCGCCGCCCACACCTGGGAGCAGCCGGACGCCGGGATGTGGGAGGCCAGAGACAAGCGCCGGCACTACCTCTCCTCGAAGGTGATGTGCTGGGTGGCCCTCGAGCGGGCCGTGCAGCTAGCCACCCGGCTCGGCCCGGAGGCCGAACCGCAGGCGTGGGCGCAGGCTCGTGACGAGGTGCGCGCCGCTGTCCTCGACCAGGGATGGAGCGAGCGGGCCGGTGCATACACGGGCGCGTTCGGATCCGACGACCTCGACGCCTCGGTGCTGCTGCTGCCGGTGGTCGGCTTCCTGCCGGCCACGGACGAGCGGATGCGGGCGACGATCGCTGCCGTCGAGCGGGAGCTGGGCGACGGCGGTCTCGTACGCCGCTGGCCGAGCGACCAGAGCGGCTTCTTCATCTGCACCTACTGGCTGGTCGAATGCCTGGTTCTCGCCGGCGAGCGGGACAGGGCGCGGTCCTGGTTCCGCAGCGCCACCGACCACGCCAACGACCTCGGCCTGCTGGCCGAGGAGGCGGATCCGCAGACCGCGGAGCTGCTGGGGAACTTCCCGCAGGCGTTCTCCCACGTCGGCCTCATCAACGCCGCATGGCGGCTCGGCCAGCCGCTGCAGGCACATCCGTGAACAACGACAAGGAGGCCTTCGTGGCATCACATCGGCTCGATGGCAAGGTCGCCCTCATCACCGGATCGGACTCCGGAATCGGGCACGCCGCAGCAGTGGAGTTCGCGCGGGAGGGCGCGGACGTCGCTGTCCACTACCTCGACGACGTGAACGGCGCCCACCGGACCCGCGAGGCCATCGAGGCCGAAGGCCGCCGCGCCGTCGTCCTTCAGTGTGATGTGAGCGAGGAGAGCCAGGTCGAGACGATGTTCGACGCGGCTGTGCAGGCCTTCGGCACCCTCGACATCCTCATGAACAACGCCGGCGTGGACGCCTCCGGCGCGAAGGTGACCGAGCTGGCCACCGAGGTGTGGGACAAGGCGATCCGCACCAATGTGTACGGCTACTTCTTCTGCTGCCGCCGCTTCGCGCG
>JALZIL010000424.1 GCA_030860305.1 Actinomycetota bacterium | reverse complement strand
TGGAGCGCGAGGTCGCCGCGCGCCGGGAGTACGAGCTCCGGCTGGAGGCCCAACTGCGTCGCGAACTCCAGGAGGACTTCAGCTCACAGGTCGGGTCCTTGCGTGCGGAGATGACCCGCCTGCGCCGAGAACTGTCCGAGCAGTGGGACAGCGAACTACGCGTCGAGCGGATGGTCATGCGCACCCAGTCGGTCCGGACGGGCGGCGACCGGCGCGAGCCGCTCGAGGCTGAGTCGACCGGCCGGGCAAGTATTGCCGCCGCGCCCACGAACGAGCCACAACGTGCTGACCGGGACCGGCCGCACCAGGACGTCTTCGCGGTGCGGGACTTCGACGCGGGTCCGCCGACGAAGGAGTTTGCTGCTGTCAGCGGCGGTGATCGGTCCGTACCCGCCGGACCTCTAGCGCCGCCGCCGGGGCCGCTAGCGCCGCCGCGACCGCCGCGACCGCCGCGGTCGCCGACGCCGTGGATGCCTCCTCCTCCTCCTCCTGGGCCGCGCGCCTCCAAATTCCCGATTCTGATCAACAACGGCTTGCCCGGGACTGGGAACGGCCGGCCACCGACCGCCGCGGAGCAGATGGAACCGGCAGGAGCAGGATCGGTGCCGCCCATGAACAACGGAGAACCGGACGACGTGTTGGCCCGGATCCTCGCCGAAGCCGGTGTGGGCGCAGGAGGCCGGCGTCGCAAGCACCGTTACGCAGACGAGGACGAAGACGTCTCACCGGCCGGCTTCTGAGCCACCGCTCTACTTGTCGATGTCGCCCACGACGAAGAACATCGACCCGAGGATCGCGACGAGGTCCGGCAGCAGCGTGCCGGGCAGCAACTCGGTCAGCACCTGGATGTTGTTGTACGAGGCAGAGCGCAGCTTGCACCTCCACGGCGTCTTCTCACCGCGGCTCACGATGAAGTACCCGTTGAGGCCCAACGGGTTCTCCGTCCACGCATAGATGTGACCTTCGGGCGCGCGCAGCGTCTTGGGCAGCCGTACGTTCACCGCCCCCGTGACCGTGGCCAGCCGGTCCAGGCAGGCGTCGGCCAGATCGAGTGCGGCATAGACCTGATCCAGCAGGCACTCGAACCGGGAATGGCAGTCCCCGGCCGTACGGGTGACCACCCGTAGGGAGTCCTGCAGTTCGCCGTAGGCGAGGTAGGGCTCGTCGCGCCGCAGGTCGAAATCCACGCCGCTGGCGCGGGCGACCGGCCCACTGATGCCGTACGTGTCGACCTGTGCCGGGCTGAGTACCCCGATGCCGCGGGTACGGGCCAGGAAGATCTCGTTGTTGCGGATCAGGCCGTCGAGGTCGGGCATCCGGCGGCGTACGTCGGCCACAGCCTGGCGGACCCGGCCGGTCCAGCCGGCCGGCACCTCCTCCTTGATTCCGCCGACCCGGTTGAACATGAAGTGCATCCGGCCACCGGCTGCCTCTTCCATCACCGCCTGGATTGTCTCCCGCACCCGGAACGCGTAGAAGACCGGTGTGATGGCGCCGATCTCCAGCGGGTACGAGCCGAGGAACATCAGGTGGTTGAGGACCCGGTTCAGCTCGGCCAGCAGGGTGCGCAGCCAGGTGGCCCGCTCGGGGACCTCCATGCCGAGCATCCGCTCGACGGCAAGGACCACGCCGAGTTCGTTGGAGAAGGCCGAGAGCCAGTCGTGCCGGTTGGCCAGCACGATGATCTGGCGGTAATCACGTACCTCGAACAGCTTCTCCGCGCCCCGGTGCATGTACCCGACGATCGGTTCGGCGCTGACCACCCGCTCGCCGTCCAGGACCAACCGCAACCGGAGTACGCCATGGGTGGACGGGTGCTGCGGCCCGATGTTGAGGGTCATGTCCGTGGTGGGGAACTCATGCAGCCCCGCCGCGGCATCGCCCACGCCGACGGTGACCTCCTCGCCGACCATCTGCACATCCTGCCGCTCGAGCAGTCCGAGTCCATCCTCGGGAAGGGGCCGGGCTGTGGATCAGCGGATCAGCGGATCAGCGGATCAGACTGCGCGGCGCATGACTACTGTCGATCCCGCGGTCGGCGCGTCTCAGTTGCAGCAGCCCACGATGGCTCCGGAGGCTCTAATGCGGCTGGAGGATCTCACGCCCGGAGCACTATCTCGGGCGGCCAGCGTCCGAGTCCACCTCGAAGTATCCGTAGGCCGATCACTTCAGCGACGGCGGCCTGAGCCTGATCCCACGTGGCGAAGCCGGTCTCTTCGCCCGGTTCGATGAGACTGGGCAACACGAGTTTCGCCGTCGCCAGATGCCAGGCATCCATGGCGCGAATCGCATGCTCACGCACGAGTTGCAAAGCCTGAACCTCGACATCTGCTTGGTCCGCGGCTATGACCGTGATCGGACCCTCTACTCCAAGGTCGGCGTCTAGGAGCGAAAGAATGCCCTCCTCGTCGCGTCGACCGGCACGTGCGGCGCGGACCAGCGCGCCGGTGACCTCGATGCGGGTCCACGTCCCGGTGATCAGACCAAGTTCGGGATCACCGAACATCGTCACGACGTCTTTGTGGCCCG
>JALZIL010000422.1 GCA_030860305.1 Actinomycetota bacterium | reverse complement strand
CGGAGCGCGCTCGCAACGGCGCTGGAATCCCCGATCCCACCGACTCGGCCAAAAGCGCGCAAACCTGCAGCGAACCGACGTGCGGGTGCCGGCTGACCTTCACCGCCAGCAGGGCGCCGTCCACACTTTCCGCGCGGATCGTGACAGCGTCGGAGTCCTGCCCGCCTGACGTCTGCGACATCGAGCGCAGCGACACACCGAAATCGGTTCGGATCTGCTCGACCAAAGCGTCCCGGTCGATGATCGGCGATCCTGCGGCGGAGGCGAAGACGCTCACTGCCGCAGCCTGCTCGCCCGATCCTGTCCAGGCGAGCGACTTCCGGCGCGACCGCCGATTCCGGCGCTGGCACGATAGGTCGATGGCCAACGCACTCGCCGCATCGTCCTCGCCGTACCTGCTCCAGCACGCTGACAATCCGGTGGCCTGGGTCGAGTGGGGCGAAGAAGCCTTCGCCACAGCCAGGGAGCGGGACGTGCCGATCCTGCTCTCGATCGGATACGCCGCCTGCCACTGGTGCCATGTCATGGCCCATGAGTCCTTCGAGGATCGGGTCACTGCCGAGGCGATGAACTCGCAATTCGTGTGCGTCAAGGTCGATCGGGAAGAGCGCCCCGATGTGGACTCGGTCTACATGGAGGCCACGCAGGCAATGACTGGCCACGGCGGCTGGCCGATGACCGTGTTCATGACTCCCGAAGGTGCGCCGTTCTATTGCGGGACTTACTACCCGCCGCAGCCGGCCCGGGGGATGCCGTCCTTCGTTCAGGTGATGGACGCGGTCACCGACGCCTGGACGCAGCGCCGCGAGGATCTCGAGCAGTCCAGTCAGCGCATCGCCGAGCAGTTGCGCAGGCCGAGGTCCTTCGGCGAGCCGACCCCGGTCGACGCAGGCGTCCTCGACGGCGCCGTCGACCTGCTGTGGCGCAGCTTCGATGCCGAGAACGGGGGGTTCGACCAGGCCCCGAAGTTTCCCCCGTCGATGGTGCTCGAATTCCTGCTGCGCCAGCACGCCCGTACCGAGGATCCGCGCTCGTTGCTGATGGTCGAGACCACCTGTGAACGGATGGCCCGGGGCGGCATGTACGACCAGCTCGCCGGCGGCTTCGCGAGGTACTCCGTCGACGCCCAATGGGTGGTTCCGCACTTCGAGAAAATGCTCTACGACAATGCGCTGTTGCTCGTGGTCTACCTGCACCTGTGGCGGGAAACCGGTTCTGACTTCGCCCGTCGAGTCGCCGACGACACCGCAGCGTTCCTGATCCACGACCTGGCCACGCCCGAGGGAGGTTTCGCCTCGGCCCTGGACGCAGACACCGATGGGGTCGAGGGCCTGACCTACGCCTGGACCCCCGCACAGCTGATCGAAATTTTGGGGGAATCCGACGGGCAGTGGGCGGCAACCCTTCTCCGGGTCACCTCCGCGGGGACCTTCGAGCACGGGATGTCCGTGCTGCAACTGCTCGCCGAACCGGATGACCCGCAGCGGTGGGCCGATGTCCGTACCAAACTGCTGGCCGCGCGCGCGGCTCGGCCTCAGCCGGCCCGTGACGACAAGGTGGTGACGGCCTGGAACGGACTGGCCATCGCCGCGCTCTCCCAGCACGCCATGCTGACCGGCTCGACGCAGAGCCTGACTGCGGCCACGGGGGCGGCCGAGCTGCTGACCCAGCTACACCTGCTCGACGGGAAATTGCGCCGGGTGTCTCGTGACGGCGTGGCCGGGCGGCATGCCGGCATTCTGGAGGACTATGCGGAATTCGCCCGTGGATTGCTCGCCCTGCACCAGGCAACCGGCGAAGGGCGTTGGTTGGCAACTGCCGGAGAACTGCTCGACGACCTACCGCGGCGTTTCGCCGACGGAGCCGGTGGATTCTTCGACACGCCCGAGGACGGTGAGCGCCTGCTTCGCCGGCCGAAGGATCCGACCGACGGACCGTCGCCGTCGGGCACGGCGGCCGCATGCGACGCGCTGGTCAGCTATGCCGCCCTGTCGGGCCGGACCAAACCGCGCAGGATCGCCGAACGTGCATTGGCCTCGATCGGCGCGATCATTGCGCGCGCACCGCGTGCGGCCGGGTCGGCGGCTGGTACTGCTGAGGCGATGCTGGCCGGTCCGTTAGAGATCGCCGTAGCCGGTCCTGTCGGCCCAGCCCGCGACGAGCTGGCCGTCATAGCTCGCGCCGCAACCAGCCCGGGTGCGGTCTCGGTCGTCGGGGAGTCCGACGCGGTGGAGGTACCGCTGCTCGAGGGCCGTACGACACGGACGTCGCGGGTGGCCGCTTTCGTCTGCCAGGGCTTCGTCTGTCAGGCGCCGATCTCGGATCCGTTCGCGCTCAGCGAAGCAATCCGGGCGCGAAGACCGCCCGCATCTGCATGAGCAGCGCTATGGTTGTAATCACGTAATCCTGTAATCAAGGAGTGAGCACACATGGCCAAGGACAACTCAGCTCAAGACGAGATCAACGCCTGGTTCGCGGGCCGGCTGCCCGACGAGTGGTTCACCGGGCCCGCTGAGGTCTCGGTCGATCGTGAGGAGATCATCGTCATCGGAACCCTCGCCGAGCCTGAGGGCACACCGGAGGCCGAGGACGACACTCGGGCGTCGGCGGCGGCTGGCCGGATCAGTCGGTGGCGGGAACAGACCCGCGAGGAACGGATCGGGATCGCCCAAGCCGCCGAGCATCGGTTCGGGCGAAAAGTCGCTTGGGGTGCGACCTGTGGCTCGACATCGACGTTGTTCACCCACCTGGCGATTCCGGTGATGACCCGGCTGCGCCAGCCGGAACGGCTGGTCCTCGACACGCTAGTCGAGTCAGGGGTCGCTCGTTCGCGGTCCGAGGCGTTGGCCTGGTCGGTGCGCCTGGTCGGCCAACACACCCAAGACTGGTTGAGCGACCTGCGGACCGCGATGGCCTCGGTCGACGAGGTTCGCGCACGAGGGCCGCAGACCACCTGAGCACTCCAGGTCCTAGCTCAGGGGCATGCTTCCGACTCAGGAGCACCCTGCGACGTGCGGTTCGTACTGATCCTCCCCTGATGCCCTACATGGGCGCGCGTGAGGCAGCAGGAGTGCCACCAGCCGTACTGGTTAGGGTCGGAGCATGCGTGCGGCTGTGTACGAAGGCCCAGGAAACGTCCGCGTCGAGGACGTTCCTGATCCGGTGCTCGACCTGGACACCGATGCCATCGTTGCGGTGACCGATGCTGCTATCGGCGGCAGCGATCTGTGGGCCTACCGCGGGTATGGGCAGCGCCCTCCGGGTACCCGGATCGGCCACGAGTTCCTCGGCATGGTCACCGAGGTCGGCGCAGACGTACGCACCGTACGGCCGGGAGATCGCGTACTTGCCCCGCTGATGTGGTCATGCGGGCTCTGCGACTACTGCCGCGCCGGGCTGACCAGTTCGTGCCTGGACGGCGGAACGTTTTCCGAGCCCGGTCACGACGGAGGGCAGGGCGAGGCGGTACGGGTTCCGCACGCCGACGGCACCCTGGTCGTCGTACCACCGGCCGATGCCATTCCGGCCACTCGACTGTTGCCACTGAGCGACGTCATGGCCACCGGGCATCATGCGGCGGTCAGCGCCGGGGTCGACCACGACACCACAGTGGCCGTCATCGGCGACGGCGCGGTCGGGCTCTGTGCGGTCCTGGCTGCTAGGCGGCTTGGAGCCCGCCGCATCATCGCCGTCGGCCACCACGCCGAAAGGCTCCACATAGCAGTGGATTTCGGCGCCTCGGACATCGTCCAAGGCAGCGGTGACCAAGTCCTCGAGAAGGTCATGAGTCTGACCGGCGGCGTCGACGCCGTGTGTGAATGCGTCGGTGCCCAAGCAGCTTTCGACGACGCCTTCGCGATGACCCGCGACGGGGGAACGGTCGGCTATGTCGGAGTTCCGCATCTGGTCGAGGGGATCGACCTGTCCAAGATCTTCGCCCGCAACATCGGCATCCGCGGCGGGATGGCACCGGCTCGGGCATATCTGCCAGCACTGCTCGACTCGGTCGTCGACGGCCAACTCGATGCCAGCGCGGTCCTGGACCTGACGCTCGGTCTGGAAGAACTCGCGGACGGCTACGCGATGATGGACGACCGGCTGGCGATCAAGGCCCACATCACGATCTAGCTGCTCTGGCCTGATCTGCCTCGTCCGGTGATCTTGACCTTGTTGCGGTTTTCCGGCCATTCCGTCGGCGTGTCGCCACCAAAGGTCAAGATCACGAAGGGTCCTTGGCTACGGCGAGCTGTGCTGCGCGGGCCTGGAGATAGCGCTGCTCCGGCACGCTGAGTGTTCGGCGCGCGGCCAACTCGTAGGCTGCCCGGGCTGACGCGCGGTCGCCGGCGAGGTCGAGCAGATGCGCCCGAACGGCGTCGACCCGGTGGTGACCGGCGAGTCCGGGCTCAGCCTCTGCCGTCTCGAGTTGTTCCAGACCGACCTGGGGGCCGTGGACCATGGCTACCGCGACGATGCGGTTGAGCGCGACCATCGGTCCGAGCGCGATGAGGCGTAGCAGCTCGTACAGTCCGAGGATCTGCTCCCAGTCGGTGTCCTGGGAGCTGGCCGCCTCGCCGTGCACGGCCGCGAGCGCAGCCTGCAGCTGGTAGGGCCCGATCGGCGCGCTGGCCAGCGCCTCGGTGATCAGCCGGCCGCCCTCGGCGATGGCTGTGCCATCCCAAAGCCGGCGGTCCTGCTCAGCGAGCGGAACGAGGCCGCCGTCCGGACGGGTACGAGCCGGTCGGCGTGCGTCGGTCAACAGCATGAGCGCCAACAGGCCGGCGACCTCACCGTCGTGGGGCATCCGGTTGTGAAGCTGCCGGGTCAGCCGGATCGCCTCGGTGGTGAGCTCAACCCGATGCAGCGCCGACCCGGAACTGGCCGTATATCCCTCGTTGAAGATCAGATACAGCACGTGCAGCACCGCGGCGATCCGCCCCGGGCGGTCCGCCTCATCTGGCATCCGGAACTTGGCGCCGCTGTTCTTGATCCGTTGCTTGGCTCGGCCGATCCGCTGCCCCACGGTCGACTCTGGAACCAGAAGCGCGCGGGCGATCTCCGCGGTGGTCAGCCCGCCGACTGCGCGCAGGGTCAGGGCCACCTGGGAGACAACGGACAGCGACGGGTGACAGCAGAGCAGGAGCAGGGTCAGCGTGTCATCGACTGCACCGATCGGCTCCGGATGCGGTGGTGCCAGGGCTGCGGCCGTCTCCTCACGACGCGGCGGGCGGCCTCGTTGCGCCACAGCTCGGTCCGACGACGGGACGCGACGGTGAACAGCCAGCCCTTCGGGTGGTCCGGTATTCCCTCGCTCGGCCACTGGACCGCGGCGGCCAGCAGGGCCTCCTGTACGGCGTCCTCGCAGGTGTCGAAGCCGCCGTACCGGTGTACGAGCAGGCCGAGGACTTGCGGCGCCAGTTCCCGCAACAGGGCCTCGATGCGCGGCGAGGGGTCCAAGCTGTGCTGCTCGCCCACTCTTGGCTAGAACTCCATCCCGCTGAGATCCAGGATCGGTCGGACCTCGACGTAGCTGTATGCGGCGTCGGGTACCTGAGCTGCGTGCTCGATCGCGCGTTCGATGCTGTCGCACTCGATCAGGTAGAAGCCGGCCAGATGCCCCTTCACCTCGGCGAAGGGCCCGTCGCTGGTCATCGTCTGCCCCTCGCGCACCGACACAATCGTTGCCAGCGAGGGATCGGCCAGCCCCTCCGACACGATCAGCTCCCCGGAGTCAGCAGGGCCTCGCTGAGCGCCAGGTGGCCGAGCCCGAACTCCGTGCGATGTTCATCGGAGAGTTTGTCCCAGATCTCGAGGGACGCCGGGTTGGTGTGGATCAGGATCAGGTACTTCATCGCTGCCTCCGTCAGGTTGGGGAAACTTGCTCACCCCCTATGTCGAAACCAGCACTTCAACTTCTACATCCCCTGTAAAGGCACCCGTACGAGGTGTCGAAACGAAGGGACATGCCATGACCAGCACCGTGCAGAGCCAGGCCGAGGCGCAGATTCGCGAGTTGGTAGCCGATCGGGAGACCGCGATGCAGAAGGCAGACGTCGAGCGGCTCGTCGCTCGACTCGCGCCGGAGACGGTGCGGTTTGGACTCGCGCCTCCACTGGCGCAGAGCGGACCGGAGGTGCGCGACATGAACGGCCTGCAGGCCTGGTTCGACACTTTCGACGGACCGATCGAGTTCGAGATCCGCGACCTCTGCGTACCGCCGGCGACGACGTCGGGTTCTGCCACAGCCTGAACCGCCTCATCGCAACACCAAACGGCGCCCCGGAGTCCTTCACGCTGTGGTTCCGTTCGACTCTCGGGCTCCGCAGGATCGACGGCACGTGGCAGATCACCCATGAGCACGACTCCACACCCTTCTACATGGACGGCTCCTTCAACTCCGCCGTCGACCTCCAGCCCTAGGTCGTACGGACCTGCCGCGACACCCTGCACGACTCCGTGGCGGTTTCCACGGAAACCGCCAGAGACCAACTTAGGAAAGGAAGCGCCATGTTCGAGGACACCAAGGCATTCAGCGGATTCTCCGTGGACGACATCCCCGCGGCCCAGCAGTTCTACGGCGAGACGCTCGGACTTCGGGTGTCCGCGGAGTACGGGATGCTCACCCTGCACATCGCGGGCGACCGGGACATCCTGGTCTATCCGAAGGATGACCACACGCCGGCCACGTACACGATCCTCAATTTCCCGGTCGACGACATCGCCTCCGCCGTACGGCAGTTGGCAGACCGCGGAATCCGCTTCGAGACCGGCGAGGGCATCGACGACGACGGAATCATGCGCCAGGGAGGGCCGCTGATCGCCTGGTTCAAGGATCCGGCCGGCAACTTCCTCTCCGTCCTCCAAGGCGACTGAGCCACGAGCAGCGCAACGACCATGATCCCGACCCGGCAGCCTGGCCAACGGCCAGGCCTGCGGGGTTTCGTCAGTTGGCATACATCGCGAAGTACACCGCGATGTAGTGGCAGGCGGCGGCCACGATGGTCGCGGCATGAAACACCTCATGATAGCCGAAGACGCCGGGCCACGGGTTTGGCTTCGACGTGGCGTACGCGATCGCGCCCAGGGAGTAGAGCAGGCCTCCGGCGCTGATCAGGACCAGCGTGGTGACACCGAGATTGGTCAGGATGGCCGGGAAGAACAACACCGCCACCCAACCGAGTGCGAGGTAGATCGGCACCCCCACCCAGCGCGGAGCCGTCGGCCAGGATGTCTTGAGTGCGATACCGGCCAATGCACCTCCCCAGACGATTCCCAGGATCACCCAGCGAAAGGTGCCCTCCAGGGCCAGGACGCTGAACGGGGTGTAACTGCCGGCTATGAACAGGAAGATCGTCGAATGGTCGAGCAGCTTCATGATCTTCCAGCCGCGAGGTGACCAGGTGCGGCGGTGGTAGGCGGCGCTGATGCCGAACATCGCCGAGACGGTGACGGCGTAGATCGTCACTGCCAGACCGGCCGAGGGGCTGTGCGCCCAACCCAGCGGGATGAGCACCGCACCGGTGGCGATCGAGGTCACAAAGGCACCCAGGTGCAGCCAGCCACGCAGGCGGGGCCGGGTGTCTAGGGAGTCGTAGTCCCGATCGCCGAAGTCCAGCGCAGCTGAAACGCTGGAGGCAAGCTCTGAAGCCACGCAACCGAGGTTACTGGGAGCGTAAGTTTCGCTGCCAGGGCTCCGGACCGGAGCGCGGAGTCGTACTCTTCTGGATCATGGGCTGGGCCGATCTACCGTACCGGCTGTACGAGCGACGCCTGCAGCACCAGCTCTCCGGTGCCCAACTGCCCAGACACGTCGGCATCATGGTCGACGGCAATCGGCGTTGGGCCAGATCCATCGGACTCGGCGACGTCAATGACGGCCACCGACGCGGCGCGAACAAGATCGTCGACTTTCTCGACTGGTGCGACGAGGCCGGAATCGACCACGTGACCGTGTTCCTCCTGTCGACCGACAACCTCAACCGGCCCGAGCCGGAACTGACGCCGTTGCTACGGATCATCGAAGCTCTCGCCGTCGACCTGTCCGGTCCCGACCGGCGCTGGCAGCTGCGTGCGGTCGGCGCTTTGGAGCTCTTACCGGACAGCACCGTCGAGGCGTTGAAGGCCGCCCACGAGGCGACTGTCGGCCGTCCGGGGGCCGCCGTGGATCTGGCTGTCGGCTACAGCGGCCGACGCGAGATCGCCGATGCCGTGCGCTCCCTGCTGGCCGAGCGCGCCGCTGCGGGTACGACGCTTGACGAGTTGATCGACTCACTCGAGGTCGAGCACATCGCCGAGCATCTGTACACCCGTGGCCAGCCTGATCCGGACCTCGTGATCAGGACCAGTGGCGAGCAGCGCTTGTCCGGCTTCCTGCTCTGGCAGACCGCCCACTCGGAGTTCTACTTCTGCGACGTGTACTGGCCGGACTTCCGCCGTACGGACTTCCTCCGTGCCCTGCGTGACTACGCGGCCAGGCACCGGCGCTTCGGCGCCTGAGGAGGGGCCAGCCGCGCAACCGCATTGAGTCACTGAGGCAGACTCTGCTCCCGTGGACCTGATCACCGAGTACCTCCTCCTCGGACTGCGTTTCGACCGCCTCGAGGCTGGCTTCGTCGACGCCTACACCGGCGATCCGGCGCTACGGGCTCAGGTGGAAAACGAAGCTGCCCCGCATCCTGCGCAGCTGCGGGCCCGCGCCCGGGAGCTGTTGGCCGAGCTGGACGCGAGCGGCCTGGACCCCGTGCGGGTCGACTTCCTGCGGGCTCAACTCACCGGTCTTGAATGCAGTGCCACGGTGATGTCAGCCGAGCCGGTTGGTTTCGTCGAGGAAGTCGCCGCCTACTTCGACGTGCACATCCAGCTCGGTGATGAAACACGCTACGAGGCAGCGCATTCCGAACTCGATGCTTTGCTTCCCGGCAACGGCGCGCTGGCCCAGAGATATGCCGACTACCGGCAAGCTGACGAGTGCCCACGGGATCGCCTCGAAGAGGTCGTGCTGGCGATGTCCAGCCGGTTGCGGGATCACGTACGGGCCACGTATGTCCTGCCGCCCGGGGAAACGGTCAGCTACGACGTCGTCACCGACAAGCCGTGGTCCGGTTTCAACTACTACCGGGGAGAGTTCCACTCCGATGTCGCGATCAACGCCGACTTGCCGCATCGGCTCACCCAGCTTCCCCATCTCGTTGCACACGAGTCCTACCCGGGACATCACACCGAGCACTGCCGCAAGGAGGCCGGTTTGGTGGTCCGCGACCAGCACCGCGAGCACACGATCTTCCTGGTGAACACGCCGGAGTGTCTGATGGCCGAGGGCCTGGCCGACCTCGGCGTCAAGGTGACGGTGGGGGAGGGTTGGGGCGCCTGGACCGAGGAGATCCTCCGGGATCTGGGGTTGGCCGCTGACGGTGAATTGGCCCAGCGTGTGGCAAAGGCCGCGGCTCCACTCAACGATGTCCGTCAGGATGCGGCAATCATGCTGCACGACAAGCACTCTGATCAGGAGAAGGTGACGGACTACCTGCAACGGTGGTCCCTTGCCTCCCGCGAGCGGGCGCAGCAGTCGTTGCGCTTCCTGACTGACCCGCTGTGGCGGGCCTACACCTCGACCTACGTCGAAGGTCACCGCCTGCTCTCGCGCTGGCTGGATGCCCGCCCGGACGGGGAGCCCGTCGAGTCCCGCTTCGGCCGGCTGCTGGACGAGCCGCTCACGCCCGGCCGCATCGGTGCGGAACTGCCCAGGTGAACTCTGCTCGACGCAGCCGACGCAGCCCGAATCAACGGCTACTCGCGCGGGCCGCCTTCGCCGTTCCCCTGCTGCTGTTCCTGATCCTGGGGATCGTCCTCGTCGGTGACTTCTCGGCCCAGTGGTGGTTGCTGATCCTGCCGGTCGCTCTGCTCGCCGGGCCACTCCTAGCCCTACGCCGGCAGTCCGGCCGTGACCCGGGTGATGACCAGTCGGCGAACCTCTGGGGCTAGCCCCCATCGAAGCCGCGTGTCGTGGAGCCAGGTACGGCCAACCGACGTACGGTCGGACGCGGCGGTGCCGGATGTGCCGCCCTGGGAGGCCCCGACGGTGCTGGCGACATGGTCAGTGAAGGGCCGGTTCCTGGCCCTGACGGGTCGGACCGGAGCCCTTCGACCAGCACGGGAGCGCACGCTCTCGTAGGAGTCCGCGCATGACCGATCGCCGTACCTATGTCCTCGACACCTCGGTTCTGCTGTCCGATCCCGGCGCGCTGCGGCGCTTCGCCGAACACGACGTCGTACTCCCACTCGTGGTCATCGGCGAACTCGAGGACAAACGGCACCACCCGGAGCTTGGTTGGTTTGCCCGCGAGTCGTTGCGCGTCCTGGATGACCTGCGGATCCTGCATGGTCGACTCGACGCGCCGGTACCTATCGGTCGGGCCGGGGGCACTGTGCACGTCGAACTCAATCATTCCGACTCTTCCGTACTCCCGGCCGGATTCCGCAATGATGCCAACGACTCTCGGATTCTGGCCGTTGCCCTGAACCTGGTCGCCGAGGGCCTCGACGTCGTGCTGGTCACCAAGGACATGCCGCTGAGGGTAAAGGCAGCCTCGGTCGGGCTGGCCGCTGATGAGTACCGCGCACACAACGCCGTGGATGCGGGCTGGACGGGAATGACCGAACTGGACGTGAGTACTGACGACGTCGACCGGCTCTACGCCGAGGACGAGATCGACGTGCCGTCCAACTCCGACCTGGTCTGTCACACCGGCTTGGTGTTGCTCTCCGCGCGCGGATCCGCGCTGGGGAGGGTGACGGCGGACAAGCGCATCCGACTGGTCCGGGGGGACCGCGAAGCCTTTGGGCTGCATGGTCGCTCGGCCGAGCAACGGATCGCACTGGACCTGCTGCTCGACCCGGAGATCGGCATCGTGTCACTCGGTGGACGAGCCGGTACGGGCAAGTCCGCTCTGGCCCTGTGTGCCGGACTCGAGTCGGTGATGGAACGACGCGCGCACAAGAAGGTGGTCGTCTTCCGGCCGCTGTACGCCGTCGGCGGCCAGGAACTCGGTTATCTCCCGGGCAGTGAGAGCGAGAAGATGGGTCCGTGGGCCCAGGCGGTCTTCGACACCCTTGGCGCGCTTGTCAGTTCCGACATGGTCGATGAGATCACCGACCGGGGAATGCTGGAAGTCCTTCCGCTGACTCACATTCGGGGTAGATCCCTGCACGACTCGTTCGTGATCGTCGACGAGGCCCAGTCCCTGGAGCGCGGTGTGCTGTTGACCGTGTTGTCCCGCCTGGGGTCGGGCTCGCGGGTGGTGTTGACCCACGATGTCGCACAACGGGACAACCTGCGGGTCGGCCGGCATGACGGGGTGACGGCGGTCATCGAGGCGCTCAAGGGGCACCCGTTGTTTGGCCACGTGACGCTGACCCGTTCCGAGCGCTCTCCGATCGCGGCTCTGGTCACTGAGATGTTGGAGGACCTCCCGTTGTAGCGCGATGGCGTCTGGTTTGCCGGATGTGGTCAGTGAGGCTTACTGTTTAGTCAGATTAACTGACTATTCGAGGAGTTAACTCATGCCTGTTGCCACCCTCTCCGGAGCACCTGAGTTCGCCTTCGGCGATGCGGTGTTCCGCTCCCTGGCCGTGCCGTCGCGCGGTTCCACCCGGTTTGCGATCTGGGCCCTGGAGCTTGCGCCGGGGATGTCCGGTGATGCGCACAGCCTGGATTGCGAAGAGGTACTGGTGATCCACAGCGGACAGATCAGCGCAAGGATCGGGACGCAGGAAATCGAGGCGGGTCCGGGGGATGCGGTGATCGTGCCGCCGGAGACATCCTTCGTGCTGCGAAACGCGACCTCGGAGCCGGTGCATGCCACCGCGATCACCTCAGCCGGCTTCCGGGCCACCTTGGGAGACACGACCATGCTCCCGCCGTGGTCGCTCTGACCGACCGATCCTCGGCTCCCCAATCACCGAGCAGCCCAGGCGGGGCGCGGACGCAGCCACGGGAGAGTGGGCCCTTGGCCGCGGCCGAGCCCGCACGAATGCCCCCGAAGCCCCCGCGGCTACCCTTGCCGGCGCTGCTGGGCCTGACCACTCGGGTGGTCACCGAGGCCGTCCACAATGGCCTGGCCGCTGCGGGCTTCGCCGACATCCGCCCGGCGCACGGCTACGCGTTTTCGCTGATCGCGGTTCGTGAGGGAGCCACCGGAGTCGAGATAGCCGCGCACCTGGGGATGACCAAGCAGTCGGTGAAGGTGATGATCGACCAGCTCGAAGCCGCCGGCTATGTCACCCGCGAACGCATCGAGCGAGACCGGCGGGCCAGAGTGGTCCAGCTGACCGACCGCGCCTGGGCCTGCATCGAGGTGGGAACCCGGCTATGGGCCGCAGCCGAGGCCGATCTCGAGGCCCTCCTGGGCACCGCGGCCCTGGAAACAACCCGACACACCTTGGAGCAGCTGGTGCGCTCACACATCGGCCCGGAGGACGTCGTTCCCCTCCGCCCACCCCGCTGAGGTCGAGCCTCTGCGGGCGCTTCTCGCGTTCTGCCGGTGCTGCAGCACCGGTAATAGGAGAGGACGGCCCATACAGCGTCGTCCACAGCCGCGTACGTCCGTCCCCAGTGAGGCCTGTCCACTCGCCCTGGAACAGCCGGTGACTCACGCTGGTGCGGTGATGATTCCGGAGTCCCAGCTCCTTCTGCGGTCTTCGGCAGTGGCCGCGGGTGGCACTGACGACGAACTGGCCAGGCTCCGGCGACGCGGGCTCTTGCAACCCTTGCAGCGTGGTGCCTACGTTCCTCCGGATGTACTCGCCGAGCTAGACCAGGCGGGGCGCCATAGGCTCAAGATCCAGGCGGCGGTGGCCGCCCTTCGGCGTCCCGCTGTCATCAGTCACACCTCGGCGGCGATCCTGCACGGCATCCCACTGTGGGGAGCTGGCCTCGGTCCGGTGCAGATCACCCGCAACCCGCCGTCGTCCAGCGATCGAGGTGCACGGCTTCGAGTGCATGTCGCCCGGCTGGAGAAGAACGAAATCTGCCAGGTCGACGGCACACCGGTGACGAACGTGACGCGGACCCTGCTCGATCTGGGAAGGACGCTGTCGTTCGAATCGGCTGTGGTTGCAACTGATTTCGCGCTGCATGGGGGAATCGCAACGGTTCCGGCGCTCGCGGATGCGGCACTCGACGTACGTGGGATACCGGGAAGCCTCCAGGCCAGCCGGGTCATCGCGTTTGCCAACGGGGCGAGTGAGAGCGTGGGGGAGAGCCGAAGTCGGGTTGCGATCGCGCGACTCGGATTGACCGCTCCTACCCTGCAGCTTGCGATCCTGGATGATTCCCAGCGGCTGATCGGTGTGAGTGATTTCGGCTGGAGTGAAGATTCTGTCATCGGGGAGTTCGACGGGAGGGTGAAGTACGGTCGGCTGCTCAAGCCCGGCCAGAGCCCCGGTGACGCGGTGTTTGCCGAGAAGCGGCGCGAGGACGCTATCCGAGATCAGGGCTGGGAGGTCGTGCGCTGGATCTGGGACGACCTGGCCACCCCCGGCGTCATTGCGCAGCGTATCCGCCGGGCTCAGGAACGGGCTCGACGACGTCGCTGACCGCGACCTTTGCGGGTGGTTGTCGTGCTCTGCGGGGTCTGGAGCACCCGCAAACGACGTACAGAATCGGCAAAGCAGCCGGCGCCGGAGTCCGCTCAGGGGTGGGTCATGGACAGTACGTCGAGCGCAGCGTCGAGCTGCTCCTCGGTGAGCTTGCCCTCCGTTACGTATCCGCGCTCGAGCACGACCTCGCGGATCGTCTTGCGCTCGGCCAGCGACTGTTTGGCCACCTTCGCCGCCTCGTCGTACCCGATATAGCGGTTCAGCGGAGTCACGATCGACGGCGAGGACTCGGCGAATTCACGACAGCGTTCCGCGTCGGCCTCGATGCCGTCGATACAACGATCGGCGAACAGCCGGGAGATGTTGGCCAGCAAGCGGATCGACTCGAGCAGGTTGCGGGCGATGACCGGCAGCATCACGTTGAGTTCGAAGTTGCCGGCCGATCCACCGAAGGCCACGGTCGCATCGTTGCCGATCACCTGGGCGACCACCTGGCAGACCGCCTCCGGAATGACGGGGTTGACCTTGCCGGGCATGATCGAGGAACCCGGTTGCAGGTCGGGCAGCCGGATCTCACCCAGCCCGGCCCGGGGGCCCGAACCCATCCACCGCAGGTCGTTGGCGATCTTGTACAGCGATATCGCGATCACCCGCAGCACGCCGGAGGCCTCCACCAGCGCATCGCGGGAGGCCTGCGCTTCGAAGTGGTCGCGCGCCTCGGTGAGCGGCAGGTCCATGTCCGCGGCCAGGGCGGCGATGACCTCGCCACCGAAGCCGGCGGGCGCATTGATGCCGGTCCCGACTGCCGTGCCACCCAAGGGCAATTCACCGATCCGGGGAAGGGCATCGCGTAACCGCTCGATCCCGAAGCGCACTGAGGCCGCGTACCCTCCGAACTCCTGCCCCAGGGTCACCGGCGTGGCATCCATGAGGTGAGTGCGGCCGGACTTGACTATGGAAGCGAACTCGTCGGACTTGCGCGACAGCGCGGCGTCCAGGTGCTCCAACGCAGGGATCAGCGACCCGACGATGGACCGGGTAGCCGCGATGTGGATCGCCGCCGGGAACTGGTCGTTGGACGAGAACGGGTCGTTAACGTCGTCGTTGGGATGTACCGCAGCGTCGTCGCCGAGCCGTTCCGCAGCAAGGGTCGCGATGACCTCGTTGGCGTTCATATTCGACGACGTACCCGAGCCGGTCTGGAAGACGTCGATCGGGAAATGTGCGTCCCAATCCCCGCGAGCCACCTCAGCGGCCGCGTCGTGGATCGCGGTGGCCTTGGCCGGATCGAGTCGCCCGGCCGCTCCGCGCAGCCGGGCGCTGGCGCCCTTGATCGAGGCGAGTGCACCGATCAGCTCGCGGTCGATCTGTTGAAAGGAGACGGGAAAGTTGTCGACCGCGCGTTGGGTCTGGGCCCGGTATTTCGCCGACGCGGGCACGGAGACCTCGCCCATGGAGTCGCGCTCGATCCGAACGTCCTGGCCGTCGGGATCGTGATCCTCGCGGACCGTTTGCCTGACGCCGTCCACTTCAGTTCACTCCTCAGCCAGATCTGGGCTCTGCCAGGGACTCTAGTGATGCATCCTGGACCCCCTGGAATGCGGGAACCGCACTCGAGTACCCGACGTCTACCGTGTGTTGCCCGCCCTCTGGGCCGCGGCCCGCGCCACCCAGGTGTCGAGATCGGAGCACGAGATATGAGCCAGCCCCCGTACGGTCAAGGTGGCTACGACCCCAACCAGCCATATGGCCCGCAGGGTGGCGGCGAGGCGTACCCACAACAGGGGTACCCACCACATGGGCACCCACCACAGGGATACCCACAGCAGGGGTACGGACAGCAGGGCGGCGGCCCGGGATACGACCCCAATCAGGGGTACGGGCAACAGAATCCAGGCGTACGGCCAGCCGCCTATCCGCAGGGCGGCTACGACCCGTACCAGGCCGGTTACGGATCGCCAGGCGGCTACGGCCCCGGCGGCCAGCAGCCGAAGAAGAACAACACCAACCTGATCATCGCGGCCGTGGTGGCAGCAGTCCTCCTGATCGCCGGCGGCGTGACCGCGATCGTGCTGCTGAACAATGACGACGAGCCGACCACGACCGCCACCACCAACTCCGCCACCGACAACCCGAGCAGCCCTGGCGAAGCGACGACCGAATCGAGCCAGGACAGCAGCGATCCGACCGACCCTGATGACGGAGGCGGGGGATCCGGGGATCTCCCAGAGGGAACGGCGCCGGAGAACCTCGGTGACGATCCCGAGCTGGACGCATTGGCTCAGGCCTGCTTCGAGGGGGACATGGAGGCCTGCGACGACCTGTACTTCGAGTCCGACATCGACTCCGCCTACGAGTCCTACGCTGACACCTGTGGTGGCCGGGTACCCG
>JALZIL010000421.1 GCA_030860305.1 Actinomycetota bacterium | reverse complement strand
CGGGCCCTGTCGGTCGGACTGGTCGGCAACTGCGCCAAGGTTCTCCCGGTCCTGGTGGAGCGCGGCGTCGCTGTCGACATCGTGACCGACCAGACATCGGCCCATGATCCGCTTGCCTACCTGCCTGAGGACGTGGACCCCGACGACTGGGACGACTACGCCCGCACCAAACCCGAGGAATTCACCGACCGGGCGATCCTCGACCTGTTCCCGGACGACGAACGGCTGCACCGTTGGATCACGGCGGCCGGAGAACGCGTTGCCTTCCAAGGCCTTCCGGCCCGGATCTGCTGGCTCGGGTACGGCGAACGCGACCGCGCCGGCCTGCGGTTCAACGAGATGGTGGCCGCCGGTGAGCTGGCCGCTCCGATCGTGATCGGCCGTGACCACCTCGACTGCGGCTCGGTGGCCTCGCCGTACCGTGAGACCGAGTCGATGGCCGACGGCTCGGATGCCATCGCTGACTGGCCGCTGCTCAATGCGCTGCTCAACACCGCATCCGGCGCGACCTGGGTCTCGATCCACCACGGCGGTGGCGTCGGGATCGGCCGGTCGGTCCACGCCGGTCAGGTCAGCGTTGCCGACGGCACCCCGCTCGCGGCGCAGAAGCTCGAGCGCGTGCTCACCAACGATCCGGGAACCGGCGTGATGCGGCATGTCGATGCCGGCTACGAGCGGGCCGAGGTCGTGGCCACCGAGCGAGGCGTACGCGTACCCATGACCGAGTCGTGACCGCACCCGATCACCCGATCGGAGGCATCGGCCCGCAGGCAACCCGGTCCTGGTGGTGCGCGCGGGCCTGGTTGCCCGGGGGACTCAGCGCCGACGTCCGGCTGATCGCAGGTGCGGACGGTCACTTCACCGACGTACAGGCCGGAGTACGACCGGTCGACGGCGACACTCACTTGCCAGGGATCGTGCTGCCAGGGTTCGCCGACGCGCATTCGCACGCGTTTCATCGGGCGCTGCGCGGTCGTACGCACTCTGCCGGCGGCACGTTCTGGACCTGGCGCGACCTGATGTATTCAGTTGCTGCGCAACTCGAGCCGGATTCCTACCGCGCGCTGGCCACCGCTGTGTATGCCGAGTCGGCTCTTGCCGGGGTGATCTGCATCGGTGAATTCCACTACCTGCACCACGGCACAGACGGACGGCCGTACGACGACCCGAACGCGATGGGCCAAGCGCTGCGCGAAGCCGCGGCCGCAGCCGGGATCCGGCTGACGCTGCTCGATGCCGCCTACCTCAGCGGGGGACTGGATGCCGACGGGCACCAGCCGCTCAACGACGTACAACAGCGCTTCGCCGACCCTGACATCGACGCCTGGGAGCAGCGGGTCGCGGCATTACGGCCGGACCCGAACACCCGGGTCGGAGTGGCCGTGCATTCTGTGCGCGCAGTGCCCGCCGAGCACCTCGCCCGGATCGGTGCAGCTGCAGCCGGACGACCCCTGCATGTCCACCTCTCGGAGCAGCCCGCGGAGAACCAAGCCTGCCAGGCCGTGTACGGATGCAGCCCCACCGAATTGCTGGACCGGCACGGTCTGCTCGGACCGGCGACCACGGCGGTACACGCGACTCACCTCACCGACGGCGACGTAGCGTTGCTCGGGTCGCGCCGGGTCACGGTGTGCTTGTGCCCGAGCACCGAAGCCGACTTGGCCGACGGACTGCCGCCGACCGGGCCGCTGATCGATGCCGGCGTGCGGCTGTGCGCGGGCAGTGACCAACATGTGACCGCGGACTTGCTGGCCGAGGCCCGCGGGATCGAACTGCACGAGCGGCTGCGGACCGGTCGCCGCGGAACCCTGTCTCCGGCAGCGCTGGTCGACGCGCTCACCACCGCCGGCCACGCCGCCCTCGGCTGGCCGGAAGCCGGCCGGCTCCAGGTCGGCGCCCCGGCGGACTTGGTGGGCGTCGACGATTCCAGTTCTCGTACGGCTGGTACGGAACCGGCTCAGATCGTCATGACGGCAGGCGCGGCCGATGTGCACACAGTGGTGGTCGGGGGTCGGACCGTGGTCGTGGGAGGACAACACATCCTCGGCGACGTCGGCAAACTGATCGGCAACGCGCTGGCGTTACACGACGAGCCGATCGGTGCGGCTCCCGGATCCGGACGAAGTGGTCAATAACGGCAGATGATTGGCCGGACCGGATGCAGTTCGTGACCGCTAGGCCGAGTCAGACCCGCCCGGGTCGCGGACGCATGCTCCTATGAGATCGCGGTCGCGTGCTTGGGCTGGTAGAGCCCGAGTTCGCCGCCGCCGGGGGTCTTCAGCGCGGTCAGCAGGCCCCAGCCCTCGTCGGTGATCTCCTTGGTGAACTCCACGCCGTCGGCCTTCATCGCCTCGACCGTGGCATGGACGTCATCGCACATCAGGTACAGCTCCTGTCTGGGCGGGCCATCGGCCGGGTGGCACGCGAGTTCACCGGGCGGCAGCGCAAAGATGAGCCAGCCGTCGCCGGCATCGACCGAGCGAAACTTCAGCACGTCGCGGAAGAACGCGCGATCAGCCTCGGCATCAGGGGTGAACAGAATCGTGTGGGCGCCGATCAACATTGTCGTGCTCCTTGGGTGATGTGGTCGGTTCAGGACGGGTCAGGTCGTGGTTGGCCGTTAGGGACCGAGTCCGACGCTGGGCAGCCACAGGTCGAGGGCGGCAGTCAGCCGTTCGCGGTTGAGTACGTAATGGCGTTCGCGGCCGTCGGGCCGGACGGTGATCAGTCCGGTCTGGACGAGAACGCCGAGGTGACGGGTCGTCGTCGGCCACGAGTGCGAGAAGCGGGCAGCGAGTTCGCCTGCGGTCATGGAGCCTTTGCGAGTGTGCAACACCTGCAAGATGTGCCGCCGGGTGTTGTGCGAGAGGGCGGAAAAGACGGCGTCGAGCTCATCGAGATCGCGGAGTCCGCGCGGTCGACGCTCAGCCACCACACGTCAGTACAGATCGAGGGCGTGGGCAGACGTGAACTCGAACATCGGACGGCCGCCACGGGACTCGCACAGATCGCCCATGGACTCCCAGATCGAGCTGATTTGCGGGTGTGTGTGCGCTTGGCTCGAGCCCGACGGATCGGCCCACTCGAAGATCTCGACGAACAGCGGGCCCTCGACGTCCTTCTCGGAACCGAGAAAGACCTCGAATGGGCGTTCGGTGGCGAGTTCGAACTCCCTGAGCACGGCCGTATGCCGACGCAGGATGTCCTTGAACTGTTCCTCGGCGCCGGGCTTGACGCGGTACTGGGCAATGGAGATGACGGGTGATGACATGAGTATTGTTTAGCGAGTTCGCTAAGTAAAGTCAACCGAGCTGAGTCGGTGGTACATCGGCAGTCGTCGGGGCGGTCGGCTGGGAGTTGACTGGGAGTCAGCCGTCACTCAGCCGCCTCGACGTACGGTGAGTGAATGGCTGGGGTCGGGAAGGTGCACACGTGACCGCTCGCCATCGGTGGGCGGTGGTGGTCGCCCTTGTCTCCGTACTGGTTGCCACTCCGGTGGTCATCTCGGCGCTCCCCGCTTCCGACACCGAGATCAGTGCAGAGGACCTGCTGCGAAAGGTCCAGGACTCCGGCGACCTGAGCTATTCCGGGTACGCCCAATCCATCGGCGGTGTCCTGCTGCCGATCAACGAGCAGCTGCCCGAACTCGTGGAGCTCTTCGCCGATCGCACCACTACCCGGGTGTGGTGGCGCAGCGCTGAGGAGTGGCGGGTCGACACGATCGGGCTCACCGGAGAGACCGGCGTACACCGCCGCGGCGCGACCACCTGGACTTGGGAGTACGAAGCCAACCGCGCCACCCGCAGCGACGTACCCGATCTTCGTACCCCACGTCCGGACGACCTGCTGCCCAGCGAGCTCGCGAGACGGTTGCTCAGCGAAGCCGAGGCTGACGAGGTGACCCGACTCCCGCCCGAGCGCATCGCCGGGATCGACGCAGCGGGCCTGCGCTTGAGTCCGCGAGAGGCGCAGTCCAATGTGGATAAAGTCGAGATCTGGGCAGACCCAGCGACAGGTCTCCCGTTACGAGTAGCCGTGTACGGCGAGGGGGCCGCCCTACCGGCCGTGACGACCTCCTTCCTCGACATCGACTTCGAACGACCCAGCGCGGACATCACCGATTTTTCGCCGCCGCCCGGCGCCCGCGTCCAGGTCGAGGAGGTCGACGACATCGTTGCGGCCGTGGATCGGTTCGCGGGTTCGGTACCGCCGGATCGGCTCGCCGGGCTCGATCGCCGAGAGCAGGCCGATGGCCTCGGCTCGGTCGGCGACTACGGCCGCGGCGTGACGGTGCTGGTCGCCGTGCCGCTGTGGCGCGAGTTCGCCGAACCTCTGCGCCGGCAACTCATCGAGGCACCGGCCGTCGATCTGACCAACCCGTTGGGTACGGCGGTCACTGTCGGTCCGTTCTCCGTGCTCCTGACGAATGGAGGCGGCGACCTGAGCTATCTGCTGACCGGGACCGTCGATCTGGAGACGCTGGAGCGGGCCGCCCGAGACCTGCGCGACCGCCCACCGGGCCGCCGATGATCCGCACGTCTGGGCTGACCAAGTCTTTCGGGCAGATCCTGGCCGTCGACGGAATCGACCTCGATGTCCGCCAGGGGGACATCTACGGCTTCCTCGGCGCGAACGGCTCGGGCAAGACCACCACCGTTCGGATGCTGCTCGGCCTGGTGCTGGCATCCAGCGGTGAGATCGAGGTGCTCGGGAAGCGAATGCCCAAGCAGGCCAAGACCGTGCTGCCCCGGGTGGGCGCGCTGGTGGAGGGGCCGGGTGCCTATCCGCACCTGTCCGGCCGTCGAAACCTCGCGCTACTGGACGCCGCGGGGGTGGGCGGCTCGCGGAATGACCGCGCTGCTCGGATCGACACTGTGCTGGATCAGGTCGGGCTCGGCGGCGTGGACACCCGCCCGGTCAAGGCCTACTCGCTGGGCATGCGCCAACGCCTGGGCCTGGCCACTGCCCTGTTGCGTAAGCCGGAATTGCTGATCCTGGACGAACCCACGAATGGCCTTGACCCGCAAGGTATCCGGGAGATTCGGGATCTTCTGCTGGCCCTGCATGCCGGTGGCACCACGGTGTTCCTGTCCAGCCATCTGCTGGCTGAGGTCGAGCAACTGTGCACCCGGGTCGGGGTCCTCGACCGCGGTCGGCTCGTCCTGCAGGACCAGCTCGACGTCCTGACCGCCCCGACGGGCAACAGCGTCGTACGCACCCCGGACGCTGACCGGGCGTACGCCCTGCTCGACGGTCGGGTGCTGGGCCAGGACGGCGACCGGCTGACCGTTGCTGGAACCGATGCGGCCACTCTCAACGCCCTCCTCGTACGGGCAGGGATCCGGGTCAGCGAACTCGGCCCCGATCGGCGCACGTTGGAGCAGGTGGTGCTCGAGGCGGCGACGAACTCCGGATCTGATCGCATCCCGGCGTTCGCTCCGACGCGACCGGCCCAGCCTGCAGCAGCCACTTCCGGGCCGCCCGGATGATCGCCGTCGAAGTCCGGAAGATGCTGCGCCGGCCGCGTACCTGGGTGACCATTCTGATGCTCAACGCGCTGCCGACGCTGATCGCGGTCCTCTTGGCGCTCACCGACATCGGACCCCGACCGGGAGAGGGACCGGTGTTCCTGTCGTCGGTGCTGTCCAACGGCACCCTGTTCCCCCTCGCGGCACTGGCTGTGATCCTGCCGCTGTTCCTGCCGGTGGCGGTGGCGGTGATCGCCGGGGACTCGATCGCCGGCGAGGCGCAGTCGGGAACCCTGCGGTACCTGCTGGTCCGCCCGGTCGGACGTACCAGGCTGCTGGTCGCCAAACTCGCCTCGATCTTCGTGTTCGTCCTGCTCGCCGTCGTGATCGTCGCCGGCATCGCCTATGTGGTGGGCGTCAACCTGTTCGGCACCACCAGCGTCGCGGCGAGTGTCTCCGGAACCACGCTGACCAACGAGCAGATCGCGGTCCGTACGGCGTTGGCGATCGGGTACATCACGTTGTCGATGCTCGGCGTCGCGGCGATGGCGCTGTTCCTGTCCACGTTGACCGACTCACCGCTGGCCGCCACGCTCGGCGCTCTGGCTTTTCTGATCGCCTCGTCGTTGCTGTTCACCCTCGACGCTGCTGACGCGCTCGCGCCGTACCTGCCGACCAGGTACTGGCTGTCCTTTGCCGACCTGTTTCGAGACCCGATCCAGTGGCGCGACATCACCCGAGGCATTGCGCTGCAAGGGGTCTACGTCGGGGTTCTGCTGTCGGCGGCGTGGGCCAACTTCACCACCAAGGACATCACCAGCTGACCCATGGCCTAGCGCAGCCGCGCGCAGTCCTGGGTGGACAGCGCGACGGGTGGCGTCGCGCGCAGTTGCTCAGCGACTATGCCGGCCACGAGAGGGTCGGTGACCAGGCCGGAGTGAGTGACCCGTGAATCCGCGCAGACGCTCTGCACGACGATGCCCAGCGCACCCTCCAGTTGTGCGGAATCAGGTGGCGTGACGGTCTCGTCCAGGGTCGTCCAGATCGAGACGAACGCTGGGCCGTCGGGTGTCTCGTCTCCGGCATTGAGCTCACGCAGGAGGTCGCTGTCCGGTGCGAGTTGTTGGCAGGCCAGCGGGCAGGCCCCGGGAGCGACATCCTCGGCCAACCCGGCCAGCGTGGTTCCGTGGTGGGGTGCGCCAAGCGTGACCACCCGCCTGGCCATTCCGTCCCCGCCCAATTCGGTGACCCAGAGCCGCGCGACCAGGCCACCGGCCGAGTAGCCGACGATGTCGACCGATGCGGCCCCGGTCCGCCCGATGACCGCGCTCACCGCCTCGTCCAGAGCTAGCGCCTGCACACGTAGGTCGCCCGTACCGTCGCCGGGCAGCGGAAGGACCGCGACGTCACGTCCATCTCCCCGCAGCGCCTCGGCCAGGACGTCCAGCCCCCTGGTCGAGCCGCCGAAGCCAGGAACCAGCAGGACCGGCCCCGGTTCGTCCTGGGGAACGGGCGTCGCCGACGACGTCGAGCCTCGCACGGCCAGGAGGAGTGCAACCAGCGTGGCCGCGACCACGATGGCGATGACCCCGAGCAGCAACCGGCGTCGCTGCGGTGCCAGCCCGGCAAACATCACGCCATTGTCTGCTGATACCCGTGAAAGCAGCGTCAGTCTCGGGTGTCGCCGTCGCGGGCATAGACGAAATGCAGCAGGGCGGCGACCTGGCGGTAGGGGTCGCGACGTCCCGCTTCTCGCTCGGCGGCCAGGAGCAGGGCGAGTTCATCCGGCGGTGGTAGTTCGTCGTCCTCGCGGTGGTCGGTGAGGACCCGCACGCCGTACCAGCCGAAGGGCCGCCAGCCGTCCCCGTGCAGAATCTGGTCGAAGTCCTCGGCGGTATGTGCATGGGCGGCCAGGCCGAGTCGGTTGGTGTAGTCGCCGCTGCCGAAGGAACCCACCGCGTCGGCCCACTGCCCCCGCAGACCTGGGCGCATCGCCGGGGCCAGGCCGTTGCGGACCAGCAGCGACAGGGTCGCTCGGGGAGCAGCGACGGTGGACAGAGCGCTCAGCAGAGTGCGCACGTCGTCGAAGTAGGGCAGCACTCCATGGCAGAGGACGAGATCGAAGGGCCCGGGAGCTAGTTCGGCGACAGCTTCTCCCGGGCCTTGCACGAGCCGGACCCTCGACCGTAGGTCCGCAGACTCCGCACTCAGTTCTGACTCGAACAAGGTCAGCAGATCGGCAGAGATGTCCAGTCCGGTGACCTTGTGCCCGGCTCGGGCCAGCAGTAGCGCTTGAGTCCCCTGCCCGCATCCGATGTCGAGCACCCTGGCTTCGCGCGGTCCCCGTACGGCGAGCATTTCGGCTAACTGAGCCGCCAACACATGTTGCCGTACAACATCTCTGAGCCTACCCAGGACGCCGATCCACGCGTCGACTCCTTCGAGGAACCTCATGTTGATCCCGGGGTGGTCGGCCACGCGGGCGACGGCTCGGCTACTCGTCGTCGAGCCGGAAACCCACCTTGAGCCCGACCTGGAAGTGCTCGATCGCACCGTCGACGAGGTGTCCGCGGATCTCGGTGACCTCAAACCAGTCGAGGTTGTGCAGGGTCCTGCCGGCCCGGGACACCCCGTTACGGATCGCTGGTTCTACGCCCTCGGTGCTGGTCCCGACGATCTCGGTAACCCGGTAGACGTTGTCTGCCATGACTGCCTCCTGTCGAGGGTTGCTCGGACCGCGAGGTGTGCGGTCCCTCACGGGCAACGTAGTACCAGCGAACGAGTATCGCGGTGCCTGTACTGACCTGACCCGGCATGATCGGCATCATGCGGAAGCGGACCGGATTTGTCGCCGCACTCCTCGCCGTACTCACGATCTTGTCTGGGTGCGCGTCGGTTGCCGACTCCGGTCCTGCTGACCGTAGCTCCGACGGGGCCCGAGATTCCGCGGAGCCAACGGCGCCGGTGGCGACCCCGGCCGTACCGGGGATGCGTGGGCAGGCCGTACGACTGCGCACTGACGTCGCAGTGGGCGGCCGGTTCCAGACGCGGATCACCAACACCGGTTCCGAGGCGTTCATGGTGCTGGGAGTCAGCCTCGACTCGCCTGGCTTCGAGCGGCTGCCCTTCGCCGGCCGCGCGGCAACGTTCAACCCCGGGGCGACGATCGACCTCCCGACGCAGTACGGGGCCCCGTTCTGCGCCGAGGACATCCAAGTCGATCCGGCGTTCACCGCCGTGCAGGTACAGCGGCCGGACGGAACTGCAGACGAGTTACGGGTTCCGCTCGAGGCTCCCGACGACATCGTGGATCGGATCCATCAACAGGAGTGCCATGCGCTCGCACTAGCCGCCGCGGTACAGGTCGATCTCGGCGAGTTCAACAGCGCGGAATTCGACGGAGAGCCGGTGCTGCGGGCGACGATCACCCTGACCCGCGGGACGAATAGCGAGGCGATCGCGCTGGTCGGGCTGACTGGCAGTGTGGTCTTCGACCTGCTCTTCGCCGATGACAGCGAGCCGCCTCCGTCGATGCCCAGCGACGAGGACGAACTCGCCGTCCCGGTCATTGTGGGCATGACCGGTCGCGGCTGCGATGCGCATGTGCTCGGCGAGACCAAACAGCCGTTCCTGTTCCCCTTCTATCTCACCTTCGACGGCGGGGAGGTCCAGTACGGCGTCTTGGACGTTTCTCCCGAGCAACGCGACGCATTGTGGAGCTTCGTCCAAGTTGCCTGCGCCTGAGGGCTACCAGCCGAACGGGAGCCCGGTGTAGTTCTCGGCCAGACTCTGCGCGGCTGCCCGTGACGCACTGAGGTAGCGCAGCTGGGCGAGTTGCAGTTCCCGGGCGAACGCGTCGCTGCCCTCGGTGTGCAGCATGGAGGTCATCCACCAGGAGAAGTGTGTACACCGCCAGACCCGGCGCAACGCCGTCTCCTGGTACGCGTCGAGCAGGGACACACCCCTGAAACCGTACGAGGCGATGATCGCGTCGGCGAGCAGCTTGGCGTCGGCGACCGCGAGGTTCAAGCCCTTGGCGCCGGTCGGGGGCACGATGTGTGCCGCGTCTCCGGCCAGGAACAGCCTCCCGTACCTCATGGGTGCGCTGACAAAACTGCGCATCGGGGTGATGCTCTTGTCGAGGACTGGACCGGTCGTCAGTTCCCAGCCCTCGTGTGCCAGCCGGGTGGTCAGTTCGGTCCAGATCCGGTCGTCGGGCCAGTCCTGCAGCGTCTCGTCGAGACTGACCTGGAAATAGAGCCGGCTGATCGACCGGGACCTCATGCTGTGCATCGCGAAACCGTTGGAATGCCAGGCGTAGATGAGGTCGTCGGTGGACGGCGGCGCCTGCGCCAGGATGCCGAGCCAGCCGTATGGATAGTCGCGCTCCCAGCTCCGGCTCGCCGCTGCCGGGATGGCCGAGCGAGAGACGCCGTGGAACCCGTCGCAGCCGGCGATCAGGTCGCACTCGATCCGCTGCGCGTTGCCGTCGGCATCAAGAAAAGTGACGGCGGGGCGGTCGGTGTCGATGTCGTGTACGGCGCTGTCGGACACCTCGAAGTACAGCGGCTGCCCGGCTCCGAGCCGCGCGGCGACCAGGTCCTTCACGACCTCGGTCTGCCCGTAGATCCACACCGAGCGACCACACAGCTCGAGAAAGTCGAGGTGCTGTCGGGTGCCAGGCCACTGCAGATAGATGCCGTCGTGTCGCAGCCCCTCCCGATCCAAGCGGGCGCCGACACCGTTCTGACGCAGCAACTCAACGGTGCCCTGTTCGAGGACCCCCGCCCGTAATCGCGCTTCGATGTAATCTCGGGAGCGGTTCTCGACGATCACCGACTCGATGCCCGCGTTGTACAGCAGGTGGGCGAGAACGAGCCCGGCTGGTCCGGCACCGATGATCGCCACCTGAGTACGCATGCCTGAGACCTTCCCCGGCCGGAAGTCATTTTCCAAGCGTTCGTACGAGCAACGGCGATCGTCACCTCCCAGGCGCCAGAAGCCCGGAGCGGGCGATCAGGGCACCGAGGCGCCAATCGGTCAGAACGGCGGTGGATCTGTGCTTCTCCTGATCGAGGGAACCGGTGGTGGGTAGAACCGGTAGCCCGTTGTGGAGCAGTTGCCGGCGACTCCATAGCCTTGGTTACGACCACAACCGGCGGCTACTCCGAAGGAGTTCCATGCGCATGTCCCTCTCCTCGGGCGGGGCGGCGCCAACGCAGTTCCGACCGGATCCGGAGGGGACGCATCCGCCGCTGCTCAGCCCGGACTATGCCTCCACCCGACTGCGGGCCCCGCTCAAAGCTCCGGTGGACCTGCCGCAGCGGCTGACCGAGCTGACCGGCCCGGTCCTGGGTGAGGGGTTGGTGCGTCCAGGCGATGCCGACCTCACCCGCGGGTACGCCGGAGAGCCGGTGGGACAACGGATCATCGTCTCGGGGCGACTGCTCGACGGCGACGGACGGCCGATCCCGCGCAGTCTGGTGGAGATCTGGCAGGCCAACGCAGCGGGGCGTTATCGCCACGATCGGGACAACTGGCCGGCACCTCTGGACCCGAACTTCGACGGGATGGGCCGCACCCTCACCGATGAGCAAGGCCGCTACAGCTTCACGACGGTAAAGCCCGGCGCGTACCCCTGGAGGAACCACCACAACGCTTGGCGCCCAGCGCACATCCACTTCTCGGTCTTCGGGCGGTGCTTCACCCAGCGGCTGGTCACCCAGATGTACTTCCCCGCCGATCCGCTGTTCGGTCAGGACCCGATCTTCAATTCCGTACCCGAGGCAGCCCGCCAGCGGATGATCGCGGACTTCTCCCACGCAGATACCCGGCCGGACTGGGCGCTAGCGTTCCGCTTCGACATTGTGCTGCGTGGCAGCGACCCGACACCGTTGGAGTCTGCAGGGTGACTGGATTAGCCAGTACGCCGTCGCAGACGGTCGGGCCCTTCCTGTCGATCGGGATGACCTGGGAGGGCGGTGAGTACGTCGTACCGGACGGTGTCCCCGACTCGTTCTGGATCCACGGTCGCCTCCTCGACGGTGCCGGTGACGGCGTACCGGACGGGGTGATCGAGACCTGGCAGGCAGACCCGTCCGGCGCATTCGGCCAGGCGCTGTCGCCGCTGGGATCAGCGGTCGAGAACGTCGAGGCCTGGGGAGGGTTCGGGCGCAGCATGACCGGCAGCGACGGGCAGTACCGCGTGCACACCCTGAAGCCGGGCCCGGTCGACGACGGACAAGGCGGATTCCAGGCTCCGCATCTGGATGTGTCGGTGCTCGCTCGCGGCCTGTTGAACCGGGTGATCACGCGCATCTACTTCGTCGACGAGGTCGAGGCCAACGCGGCCGATCCCGTGCTGTCGACCCTGCCCGATGAGCACGCCCGAGCTACGCTGATCGCCCAGCCCGATGGGAACGGTGGATACGCCCTCGACATCCGGCTCCAGGGTGCCGCCGAGACCGTCTTCTTCACGGTCTGAGATGAGCGACGGACTGTTCACCCAGACCCACGAGCGGGGTCCGGTCCGCGACGAAGTGAGTAGCCGCGCGTGGTTGGCTGCCATGCTCGACGCCGAGGCTGCGCTGGCCGGCGCGTGCGCCGATGCGGGTGTCATCCCGGTCACCGCCGCTGAGGCGATCGCGATGGCCTGTGCCGACATCGAGCTATTCGACGAGCAGCAGCTTGGCGTCCTCGCAGCGCAGACCGGCAACCCGGTGGTCGGCCTGGTCGCCGCTATCCAGGCGGCCGTCCCCGACGATGTTGCCGCCTACGTCCACTGTGGAGCGACGAGCCAGGACATCCTCGACACTGCTGCGATGTTGATTGCCCGTCGGGCAATCACCGCTCTGCTGGCCGATCTCGACGGTTGCGCAGCCGCGGCGGCAGCTCTGACCGAGCAGCATCACGAGACACCGATGGTGGCTCGTACCCTCCTGCAACAGGCCGTGCCGACCACCTTCGGGCTCAAGACGGCCCTGTGGCTGCACGGCCTGACAAGAGTCAGCCGGGATCTGCGCCGCGTCCAGCAGGGGCTGCCTGTCCAACTCGGCGGCGCGGCCGGCACTTTGGCAGCATTTCCAGAGGCAGGCAGCGGCTTGCACGCCGTACACGCGTACGCCGCCCGCCTCGGATTGAAGGACCCGCAGTTACCGTGGCACACATTGCGCTACCCGATCGGCGAGCTGGCCGGCGCCCTCGCGACGGCGGCAGGAATTGTCGGAAAGGTCGCCCTGGACCTGGTCCTCCTCAGCCAGAACGAGGTCGCCGAGCTGACGATGGCCGACGATGGGCGGCGCGGTCGGAGTTCGACCATGGCGCACAAGCGGAATCCGGTGGCCGCCATAGCGGCACGGTCAGCGGCCAAGCGGGCCCCGGGATTGGCTGCCTCCCTGTTCGCGGCGATGGAACAGGAGCACGAGCGGGCCGCCGGTGCCTGGCACGCGGAATGGCCGACGCTGAGTGAGCTGCTGATCTGCCTGGGATCAGCCGCCGCCTGGCTGGGCGATGCCTTGGACTCCTTCGAGGTGGACGAGGATCGGATGGCCAGGAACCTCGCGGCGCTCGGCTCGTCGGCCACGGCCGGCTGCGCGACGGCCCTGGTAGATCGGGCGCTGGCCGACTATCGAACGACGACTGACGCGCACGAGTGACATCAACGACTGAGATGAGGAGACTTCTCTGATGGGCGCGATTGCCCTGCACCACGAGATCACCGGAGAACCCGGAACACCGCCGGTGCTACTGCTGAACTCGCTCGGCAGCACGCTGGCGATGTGGGAACGACAGGTGCCTGCGCTGGCCGAGCGGTTTTTGGTGCTCAGGTGCGACATGCGTGGGCACGGCGAATCCCCGGTTCCCCAAGGGCCGTACGCCATCGACGACCTGGTCGACGACGCCGTTGCCCTCCTGGACAACCTCGACATCCAACGCGCGCACGTTGCCGGACTGTCACTTGGCGGGATGATCGCCATGCGGTTGGCCGCCCGGGATCCGGGACGGGTCGAGCGGCTGGCTCTGCTCTGCACGTCGGCCCAGCTCGGACCGCCGGAGACCTGGGCCGAACGCGCAGCGACCGTACGAGCCGAAGGCGCCGGTGCCGTCGCGGACACGGTCGTCTCCCGTTGGCTGACAGAGACCCGGCGCAGCTCCGACCCGCATACGGCGGAGTACCTGCGGGAGATGGTCGCCTCCACCCCGTCCGACGGGTACGCCGCCTGCTGTGATGCCATCCGCGAGGCAGACCTGCGTGCCGACCTGGCCACGATCACCGCGCCCACGTTGGTCATCTCCGGCACCGACGACCCTTCCACGCCACCGGTGCACCTGCAGGCCATTGCAGCCGGGATACCGGGCGCCCGACTGCTCGAGTTCGCCGACTGTGCGCACATGGCGACGATCGACCAAGCCGATGCGGTCACGGCCGCGCTCGTCGAGCACTTCTCGGCCGGCGGCCAGCGTGGATGAGGAACGGCGTCGCGCCACCGGTTTAGAGGTACGCCAGGAAGTCCTCGGTGACGATTACGTAGCTGCGGCCATCGCCCGTACGAGCCGTCTCACTGCTGACTTCCAGGACCACCTCACCCGAACCGCATGGGGCGAGATCTGGTCGCGCCCCGGCCTGGACCGCAGGTCACGCAGCCTGGTGACCATCTCGCTGCTCACCGCACTGGGCCACGACCACGAGCTCGCCCTGCACGTCCGGGCGGCTGTACAGAACAACGGCGTCAGCCCGGAGGAGGTCGCAGAGGTGATCCTGCACTCATCGGTCTACGCGGGGGTGCCGGCCGCCAACCGGGCGATGGGCGTGGCCCAACGCGAGCTGGCCCAACTCGGATTCGCCCAGGCGGAGCCGGGATCGGGTAACTCGGGCTAGCCGAATGCGGGCGGCATGGTACGGGGCCGATCACCGGTCGGCCCGATCACCGGAGCTGCGGTCGTGAGTTAGCGTCGTTGCCGTGTCCGAGGGTCGTCGTGGTGTGCTCTTCGGGGTCGCGGCCTACACCCTCTGGGGCCTGTTTCCGCTCTATTGGCCGTTGCTCAAGCCGGCCAGCCCGCAGGAGATCCTGGCCCATCGCTTCCTCTGGTCCCTGGTCTTCGTCGGCGTCCTGATCGGTATCGGGCACAACTGGGCCAAGGTTCGTGCGGTCTTTCGCAGCCGTCATACGACACTCATCCTTGCCGCTGCGGCGGTCCTCATCGCGATGAACTGGTTCACCTACATCTACGGGGTGAACAACGGATTCGTGGTGGAGACCTCGCTGGGCTACTTCATCAACCCGCTGGTCAGCGT
Source organism: Actinomycetota bacterium (assembly GCA_030860305.1). Next base: position 3,642 of record JALZIL010000421.1, on the reverse strand, counting down.
CGTTCTGGGCGTGGCCTTCTTCCGGGAGCGACTGCGTCGTGCGCAGTGGGTGGCGGTGGCACTGGCCACGATTGCGGTAGTCGTGCTCACGGTCGACTACGGCCGACTGCCCTACCTCGCTCTAGTTCTTGCCTTCTCCTTCGGCTTCTACGGGCTGCTGAAGAAGTTGGCGCCGGTCGACTCGGCGGTCGGCCTGACCGTCGAGAGCGGGGTCCTTGTGCTGCCGGCGATCGCCCTCCTTGCCGTGCTGGCCGCCCGTGGTGAGCTGGCCTTCGGACAGGTCAGCGTCGGCAACACCGCGTTGCTGGTCAGCGCGGGAGTGGCAACCGCCGTACCGTTGCTGTTCTTCGCCTCTGCCGCTCATCGGGTGTCGCTGAGCACTCTCGGGATCCTGCAGTATCTGGCCCCCACGCTGCAGTTGGTCTTCGGGCTGACGGTATTCGGGGAACCGATGCCGCCGGTCCGGCTGATCGGCTTCGCCCTGGTGTGGGTGGCTCTGGTCATCTTCTCGGTGGACGGTCTATGGGCTTACTCCACCCCAGCCACCGCGGGTCCCGGCTTCGCCCGGCAGCACGCGCAGCCGTTGCCCTGCCCGGAGCAGCCGATCCCCGACCTGTCCGGCGTGCCGCATGATGATCCGGCCGTACCGCGGGTTAGTCTGCGTCCGTAGTGGAATGCCATGCTTGTGATTCAGTCGCGGACGCGATGCCAGGGAAGGTCTTTTCGCACCCCATGAAGTCGAGTTCTGCACGTGGGCAGCGTCTGGATCAGGCGTCCTCCGACCAGCTCGCCGAAGCCGAATACGAGAGCGGCGGACTCCCCCGGCGCGACCGGGAGATTCTGGGATTCGAACGGCAGTGGTGGAAATATGCCGGCGCCAAGGAACAGGCCATCCGGGAACTCTTCGACATGTCGGCGACCCGGTACTACCAGGTGCTCAACGGGTTGATCGACCGCCCAGACGCCCTGGCCTTCGATCCGATGCTGGTCAAGCGGCTGCGGCGGCTCCGAGCCAGCCGGCAGCGGCAGCGTTCGGCGCGCCGATTGGGCATCGATCTGGAGCGCTGACACCCCCTGTGGACGAACCTCGGACGGTGCTTGCAGAGCCGGGCCGGGGCTTTGGCCGCTCGCTAGGCTGAGCCGCAAATGGGAAGGCACAGCGCCGAAGAGCCCGCGACTCCCTCAGGCGGTGACCCTGATGGCGAAGCCGCCGACTTCGACGGGTACGAGAACTTCCCGGTCGGTCGGGGTGCTGCCCCGGTTCGTGCTGGCTCCCGCAATCGAGTCGGCTTCGCGGTCGGACTCGTCATCCTCGGCGTCATTCTTCTCGTGTTCGGCCTGATCACCCTGACCACCGATGACGACCCGCAGACCACTGCGGGTCAGGACAGCAGCGCGACAGCGACCACGCCCGTGCCGAGCCCGTCGCCGTCGCCGTCGCCGACCGCCACGCCCGCGCCCCCCGCACAGACCTCAGCCATACCTCCCTCGCAAGAGGTCATGCCGGTCACCGTGCTGAACAACAGCGCGTTGCCCGGGCTAGCGTCCCGAGTGGCCGGCGAACTCCAGGCGGGTGGCTGGCCGATCGCTGAGTTGCTGAACTACTCCGAGACCCAGGTGCCGGCCACCACGGTCTTCTTCACGCCGGGCAAGCCGGCGGAAAAGGCCGCGGCGCAGGCGCTGGCCGCGCAGTTCCCGGGGATCACCGGGGGAGCCAAACCGCGATTCGATGGCCTCGACGGTTCCGGGCTCACGGTGGCCGCCGTGGGGGATTGGGTTCCCTAGCCGGGTAATCCGAGCGCCGTAGCGGTCCTACGCAGATCTGCGTATCTCCGAACAGGAACGGAACTAACCTTGCTCGGCCGCGCGTTGCAGGTTTCATGCCGCCGTCCCGATCCCCGTCGCTGCGCGGTCGTGGGATTGCCCTTGCGGCGCGCCGCCTCCTCGCCCTCCCGCTCCTGCTCGGCATCGCCGTATCCGGACAGGTCGTTGCAGCCATCTCAGCCGCGGCGGCCGACGACATCGGGGTCGAGACCATGACCGTCCCGGCCGACGGTGACGAGGACATCGATCTCGACACCAACCTGTATGTTCCCGCCGCCGCCGAGGACACGCCGGCGCCCGCGGTGATCCTCGGGCACGGCTTCGGCGGGTCCAAGGACAGCGTCGAGACCGAGGCGCAGGCCCTGGCCGGAGCGGGGTACGTCGTCCTCACCTACTCCGCGCGTGGCCACGGCGCCAGCGGCGGGCTGATTGGACTCAACGATCCCGAGTTCGAGATCGCCGACCTGTCGGTGATGATCGATCTGCTCGCCGATCGTGCCGAGGTGACGACCGACTCCGACGGGGACCCGGTGGTCGGGGTCACCGGCGCTTCCTACGGTGGTGCATTGTCGTTGTTGGGCGCTGCCTACGACGACCGGATCGATGCGATCGTTCCGCAGATTACCTGGAACTCGTTGACCCGTGCGCTGTTTCCGGATCAGGTCGGCTCGCCGGACGCCGGTGCCTTCGCCGGTGCTCCGGCACCAGGCGAGGATGGCGTCTTCAAGAAGCTGTGGGCCGGCCTGTTCTTCAGTACGGCGTCGGGGCTCCGCGGCCCGGGCCCCAGTGGCGGCGACGGCCCCTCGCCAGAGACGCTGGGCGTCACCGACCTCACCTGCGGCCGGTTTCGAGCCGAGATCTGCGCGGCCTACCAGCAGGCAGCCGTCACCGGCCGGCTCACCCCGGAGATGATCGAGATCCTCGATCGGGTCAGCCCCGCCAGCGTGCTGGACCGGATCGAGGCACCCACGATGCTGGTCCAGGGACTGTCGGACACTCTGTTCCCGCTCAGTGAGGCCGACGCCAACGCGCGCGGGATCGCCGAGAACGGCACCCCGGTGAAGATGGTCTGGTACCGCGGAGGGCACGACGGCGGCACGAACTCCGACGACGTCGTACGACTGCGCGAACTCACCATCGCCTGGTTCGACCACTACCTCAAGGGCACCGGTCCTGATCCGGGAACGACTTTCGAGTTCCCCGAGCCCAACGCGCTCGCGGCGGGCCTCACTGCCTCCGGCGGTGCAGGGGGGGCCGACGAGCGGACGAGCACCCTGCCCGCCTATCCCGGGCTGGTCACTCCCGATGGGTCGACGCCTGAGGCGACCGTCGGCGACATGCCACTGTCCGGACCACCCGCACAGCTCGCGGTGAACCCAGCCGGCGGCCTGCCAGCGGCGATCTCGACGATCCCTGGGCTGTCGGCCGGTCTCAGTTCACTGGGCGGCGCATTGGGCGGCGGCGCCTTCTTCGACATTCCTGGTCAGTCGGCGTTTTTCAGTACCCCCGCGAGGGAGTCATCGATCGACATCGTCGGAGCGGTGCAGAGTCAGGTGTTGGTCGCCTCACCCACCGGCACGGCTGTGCTGTTCGCGAAGCTGTACGACACCACCGAGGATGGGTCGCCCACCTTGCTGGGAGGTGTCGCCCCGCTGCGGCTCTCGGGCCTTGCCACTGACCCCCGCCAAGCCGAGCCGATCGACATCACCCTGCCGCCGCTGGTCCACCGCCTCGAAGTCGGGCACTCGCTGCTGCTCGTGCTGAGCACGACAGATCAGGGGTACAGCTCGCCGGTCGATCCGGTTGTGTACGGCATCG
>JALZIL010000410.1 GCA_030860305.1 Actinomycetota bacterium | reverse complement strand
GCCCGGTCGCGGTGATGGTGAGGCCCCCGCTGTCCAGATCCACCCGCACGGGGGTCACCCCGTCGATGGCCCGGACGTCTTCGAACACCGCGTTCACACAGTGCTGGCAGGTCGTGCCGGTCACCGTGTAGGACTGGCTCGTCACCTCGACCTCCTCGTATCCCGCCAACTCGGCGACCGAGGGCCGCATCCCCTGCCAGGATACCCCCCGGAGGTATTACCGCAGGCTGGTGCAGCGTCACCGTACGGCGGGCGCTCCAGTCTCGGTGGATAGGCCGGCCTCGGTCCAGTCCTGAATGCCCTCGGCGTACTTGCGAACGTTGCGGTAGCCGAGGTGCTGGAGCTTCACGGCGACCTCAGTGCTGTTGCGGCAGGCCGGATTGGAGCAGTAGGTGACGATCGCCGCGTCCTTGTCCGGCAGCAGGTGCCCCGCGCGATCCTCGACGTCATCGGCGGTGAGGTTCACCGCGTGCGGTAGGTGCTGTTGGCTGTAGTAGGACTCCGGCAGTGCGTCGATGACGACCAACGTGCCGGCTTCGATCCCGGCCTGCAGTTCATCGCGTTGGATTGTGTCGAGCATTGTGTTCTCCTCGTTAGTCGATGTGTCTTGATCTCTGATTCGGACTAAAGTCCGGTTAACCACCAGGACGTTAACGGACCGCAGTCCGCTTCGTCAAATTGGGAAGGGGTCCAACGTGCGACCGAGTTCCGCCGAGCTGCCGGTGCTCGGCTCGGGTGTGATCCGAGAGCGGGCGGACGCTGCGCGCAACCGCTTGCGGATCCTCGCCGCCGCCGAGCGCCTGTTCAGAACCCACGGCGTCGCCGGCGTGACGATGGACGATGTCGCCGCGCAAGCCGGCGTCGGCAAGGGAACGCTGTACCGCCGATTCGGCGACAAGGGTGGTCTGGCTGTTGCGCTGCTCGACCAACGCGAGCGCGAGCTGCAGCAGCGCATGCTCTCCGGTCCTCCGCCGCTGGGTCCGGGTGCGCCGGCCGCCGACCGCCTCAGCGCATTCGTCCGGGCCTACCTCGACCTGGTCGAGGCACAGCTGGATCTGGTCCTGTTGTCCGAGACAAGCACTCCGGGCGCCCGACTGCGCACCGGGGCCCATGCGTTCTGGCGCCAACACTGCCGCTACCTGCTTGCCGAAGCCGACGCCACCGACCCGGAACTCCGTGCCGACGTGTTGCTGGCCTGCTTGGCCGCCGAACAGGTGCGGTACTGGCTGCGGGACGAGCAGCGTGATCTCGACGTCCTGGCCCGGGCGCTTTGCGCTGCGGCGCTGTGTTTTCTCCAGACATGACTCAGCAGGACGCCGTCGTGGCTGCAACCTTTGCCATCGGCTCGACGTCTCTACGGTCATGACTGTCTCTGGGCGGACGACATCGAGCCGTACGAGGTGGGTTGCCTGCGGCTGCCTGGTCGCCAGCGTCGTGCTCGCGAGCTGCTCCAGCGTCTTCCAGGGAGAGCCGTCCGGCGGCAACGGCGGACCGGGAGCGGTTCCGTACGAACATCCGACCGGGGCGCAGGACGTGCTCGTCTCCATCGACATTGCCGGCGAGTACGAACCGCTGGAGTTCAATCTGCGCGACACCGCGGAGTTCTTGCTGCTCGGCGATGGAACCGTGATTGCTGCCGGTGTCACTGACATGCGGTATCCGGGGCCGGCGATCAATCCGCTTCAGACGACAACCATCTCCGAAGCCCAGATCCAGGAGCTACTGGCCGCGGCGGAGAGGGCCGGCCTGCTCGGCGGGGAGGTCGACTACGGCGACCCTGCGGTGACCCACATGCCCGACACTCTTGTGGACGTCACGGTCGATGGCAGCACCTCATCACAATCGGCGTACGCCCTCGGCTTCGACGACGGAACCACGGTGGGGCTCAACGACTCGCAGATTACCGCGCGTGCGGCACTACAGGACTTCATCGATACTGCGCAGGCCTTGGTGCAAGCTGACAGCGAGCTGTACACACCGGCTGAGTTGGTTGCCTATCGGCTCAGCGCGCAGGCGGCTCCGCCGATCGAGGAACCGGACCTGGTGCAGGAACCTAGGTCGTGGCCGATCCCGACGCTGCCGCCGCCCGCCCCCGAGACGGAGCTCAGCAGCTGCGTGGTGATTGCGGGGCAGGAAGCAGCCGATCTGCTGACCGCTCTGCAGGAGGCCAACGAGCTGACTCCCTGGCTGATCGGATCCGAGCCGCCGGCCCGGATGGCCTTCCGGTCGCTGTTGCCTGGCGATCCAGGGTGTCAGCAGTGACCCGACACATGACGTCGCTGGATCGGCGCTCGCGACGCCGGATGAGACTGGCACCTCTCGGGGTTGGCTGCGTCTTGACCAGCGCCGTACTCGCCGGGTGCGGGAGCATCCTGGAAGGCGACCCGGGCGCCGATGGCGGCAACGGTGCTCCGCGCTCTGGATCGTACGAGTATCCGACCGGAAGCCAGGACGTAGTCGTGTCGGTCGATCACGCTGGCAGGTCCGTACCGCCGGAGTACGCCCTTCGCAACACCGCCGAGTTCTTGCTGCTCGGCGACGGAACGGTGATCTTTCCCGGTGCAGTCAACGAGCCCTACCCAGGAGTAGCGATCTTCCCGCTGCAGACGACGACGTTTACCGAGGACCAGATCCAAGCGCTGCTCGCGGCAGCCGACGAGGCCGGGCTGCTCGGTGAGCCCATCGATTACGGCAAGCCCGGAATCAGTGATCAGGCAACGACATACGTGGACATCACCGTCGACGGCCGTACCGTCTCGCACTCGGTCTATGCCCTGGACTCCGAGGGCGACAACGAGGCCAACCTGAGTGCGGCCAGCCGGGCCGCCCGCGCTGCCCTGCGGGACTTTCTCGCCACGCACAGTCAGGACAGCGGCAATGGCCCCTTCTACCAGCCCGATGCGGTGCTCGCCTACCGACTGCCCACCAGCACCGAACCCCCGGCCGCGCCGGAGAACGAGCAAGAGCCTCGGACCTGGCCGATCGCAACCGTGCCCCCTCCGGTGGCAGAGGGCTCGCCGCACAGTTGCGTCGCGGTCACCGGCCAGGAGGCTGCCGACCTACTCGGCGCCCTAGCGGAGGCCAACGAGTTGACGCCCTGGCTGATCGGAACCGAAGTCCCTGCCCGGCTGGCCTTCCGCCCGCTACTCCCCGGCGACCCGGGCTGCGAGGAGTGAC
>JALZIL010000327.1 GCA_030860305.1 Actinomycetota bacterium | reverse complement strand
ACTAGGGCTCCGGCCCGAGCGGGTGGCTGCCCTGCATCGCCAGGACCCGCCGCTGCTGGACACGCACGGTGACTATCGCGTCCTGACCGAGGCCGGTCGAAGCTGGCTCGCCGACCACAATTGAGCCCGCTCGAGATGATCATCGGCAAACCGGTGGGTTTTCCTCTCCGAAATACCCTGGTTTGCCGATGATCAACTCAGCTCCTCATCCACAGGTCTTGTTCGGGCGTCCACAGGGCGCCCGATCGTGGCGTCCCTCGGTGGTGTCCACGAGACGGTCGGCGGATGGTAGGCAACCGAACTCAGCAGCTCAGCCTCATCGGTGAGCCGACACGCCCCGTCGCCGCATCAGTACGCCTAGTAGGTCGACCTCGTTCAGGTGCGCCTCCGCGGACCCGGATCTCGCACGGTCTCTATCTGGTCGATGCGATGCCTGACCAGTTGGATCGCCGGTGTCGGGCGCTTGCCTTCGTGCTGCCATCCGACGCAGCGTTCAGCCATTGGACGGCTGCCGCGCTTCTCGGTGTACCGAGCCGCAACTGTCCGTCCATCCACGTGGTCTTGGCGCCGCGAACCGTACTCCCGCAACGCCGAGAATTGGTCGTGCATGGTCGAGCTCTGCTCGCCGAGGACATCGACGATGTTGACGGAGTCCGGGTGACGTCCGGTGCTCGCCTGTACGTCGACCTGGCCGAGTACCTCACACCTGCTGAACTGGTTGCAGTGGGGGACGCGGTCCTGCGACAACACCTGACCGATGCCGATGCGCTCGCTGAGCGAGTTGTGGCGGCTGCTCGGCGACGTGGCGTGGCTCGGGCTCGGGACTGTCTCGGACGGCTCGACGCGCGAGCTCAGTCGGCACCGGAGAGCGCCGTGCGGTACTGGCTGACTAGCCATGATCTTCCGCCTCCAACCCCACAGTTGGAGATCTGCGATGAGTACGGCCGGGTCGTGGCACACGCGGATCTGGGCTACGAGCAGTGGCGGGTGCTCGTCGAGTACGAGGGCCGACAGCATGGCGCCGGGGAGCAGTTCGATCGAGACGTCGAGCGCTATTCTCGGATGGCCGCGCAGGGTTGGCTGGTCATCCGGTTCGGCCGCGAGCAACTTCGTCGACCACAGGTGATGATCCAGCGGGTACGTCAGGCGTTGCTGAGCCGAGGATGGCGTCCTCCACCGCGAATTTGACCGGCGGTGCCCACGCAAGTTGATCATCGGCGATCGGGCATTTCTTTGCCGGAAACCCGCTCATTGCCGATGATCAACTCGGGCCCAGGGGCGGAGGCTAGACCTCGAGGAGCACGGCGGTGCCTTGGCCGACACCGATACATGCGGCCGCCACGGCCAGCCCGCCACCTCGGCGGCGCAACTCGCGGCAGGCATCCACGATCACCCGAGGAGCCGACGCGCCCAATGGGTGCCCGATCGCGATCGCGCCCCCGTGCGCGTTGACCTTCTCCGGATTGATGGCCGGCAGGTCGTGCAGCACTGACAGCACCATCGCGGCAAAGGCCTCGTTGATCTCCCACACAGCGATGTCGTCGAAGGACTTTCCGGTACGCGCGAGAAGCTTCTCGATCGCCCAGACCGGTGCGATCGAGAACTCCTGCGGATCACGCCCGACCGTCGTCGAAGCGACGATCCGGCCGATCGGCTCCAACCCCAACTCGTCACCGACAGCCGCCGGACCCACCAAAGTGGCGATCGCTCCGTCGTTGATCGGTGAGGAGTTCCCGGCCGTCGAGGGTCCGTCCGGGGAGAAGGCCGGCTTGAGCTTGCCGAGCGATTCCAGCGAGGAGACCGGCCGGATGTTCTCGTCGCGCGTCACGCCCTCCACCGCCATGACGTAGTCGTCGTGCAACCCCTTCTCCCACGCCTCGTTAGCCAATGCGTGGCTGCGTACGGCGCAGGAGTCCATCGCCGCACGCCCGATCCCGTACCCCTGCGCCACCGCCTCCGCGCACCGGCCCAACGGCGTCGTCCACTCGGCCGGCATCTTCGGGTTGACCATCCGCCAGCCGACCGTGGTCTGGTGCAGTTCCATGCTCCGCGGCAGACCCTCGGTCGGACGAGGAATGACGTACGGCGCGCGGCTCATCCCCTCCATGCCACCAGCCAGCACCAGCCGTTGCTCGCCGAGTGCGACGGCCCTGGCGGCCTGAATCAAAGCCTCGCCGCCGGACCCGCAGAGCCGGTTGAGTGTCACGCCCGGCACGGTCGGGGGCAGGCCGGCGAGCAGACCCGCCATCCGCGCCACATTGCGGTTCTCCTCACCTGCTCCGTTCGTGTTGCCGAAGTAGACGTCGTCGATCTGTGCCGGATCGAGCGCCGGGGTGCGGGCCAGCAATTCGCGGATCGGCAGCGCGGCAAGGTCGTCGGTCCGAATGCCGGACAGCCCGCCGCGGTAACGGCCGAACGGCGTACGAACCGCGGCGTAGAGGTAGGCGTCCATGCCACCGGAGTTTACTTGTGCACCATCCCGCCGCCCCCCACTGGAGTCAAGGACCCCTTGAGTCAAACCTATTGGCACAAGGCGCCCTTCACTCCGATGCAGTCGCCCGGCTCAGAGCTCCCCGACGCTGGTGATCCCACCATCGATGACCAGCGTCTGCCCGGTGATCCAGCTCGCCTCGTCGGAGAGCAGAAAGGCAGCGGCTGAGGCGATGTCCTCTGGTACGCCGAGCCGCCCGGCCGGATAGCGATTGGCCACCTGCTCCTCGCGGCCCTCGTACAGCGCGGTCGCGAACTGCGTCTTCACCACAGCCGGCGCCAACGCGTTGACCCGTACGTTCGGGCCGAGCTCGACGCCCAGGTGGGAGGTCAGATGGAACAGCGCCGCCTTGCTCGAGCCGTACACCCCGATCCCGCCGGCCGAACGCAGCCCGGCGACCGACGCGACGAAGAGCACCGCGCCACCATGTTGGCCCATCCACTGGTGGTAACCCTCCTGGACGAAACCGAGGGCCCCGACGTAGTTGACGTCGAAGATCTTGCGGGCGGCGTCGAGGTCGGCATCGATGGCACGGCCGTACACCGGGTTGATCCCGACATTGCTGACCACATAGTCGCAGCTGCCGAAGGTGTCGATCGCCGCCCGTACGGCCGCGCCTCGGTGCTCGGCATGTCCGGCATTGCCGGGTACGGCGAGCGCGACGTCGGCACCGCCCAGGCTCTCGACTGCGGCGTCCAGTTCGTCGGGCTTGCGAGCGGTGATGACCACGCGGTCGCCTCGGTCGATCAGCTTCCGAGCAATGGCCAGGCCGATTCCGCGGCTGCCCCCGGTGACGAGGGCGGTACGAGAAGTCATGGCCCGGGACTCTAACCAGCAGTCACCGTTATGCGCACAAGGGCGAAATCTCGGCACCACCAGTGACCGTTATGCGCATAATGGCGAGAAGGTACCTACGTCCGGAAAGGGTTGGCCGTCAGCGCGGCAGCTGTCAGTGCAGGATCACTGTCGGGTCGAGGTCGACGCCGTGCAACAACCAGACGAAGCCGCCCAGACCGCCCCGGTCGAGTAGCTCCGCAGCATCGCCAGCCCGCTGCAGCGCGGCCGCATAGCCGGCTGGATCCGTGGCGAAGTCCGGTCGAGCGCCACTGACCCCGAGGGCGATCAGCGCGGTGCGCTGGTCGGTGAGCAGAGTCCGTACGACTTGCCCATACGCACCTGACGCCTCACCGGCGGCGGTCACCGAGTCGATCGCCACATGGGCGGTCAGGTCACAGCTCCCGTCCGGTATCGGCGCGGTCTCGCGACCGCGACGGAAGCCAGTCAGCGTCCCATACGCCGGTCGGTCGGCCGCCGAATGTGAGTAGTCGATGGCCACGGCCAGACCCCGCTGTACGCGTGATACCGCAGATGCCCAGGCGATGTCCCGAGCCAGGCCGATCTCGCGCCGAGGCCCGGACGGCCACCAGCGAACCAGCCACGCCGACTCCTGGGGCGTCGGAGCAGGACCGCATGATTCGGCACCTCTTGGGTCCGCCATCAGTACGACGTCAGCGCCGGCAACGTCCTGGACGACCACATCGAGAGCAACGTTGTCGAGCCACTCGTTGGCGATCAGCAGACCGATCATGTCCGGAACGTCGTCCAGCCAGGTCACGTACGGCGACAGGTCCGCTGGTCGTGGGCGGCGCTCGACCACGGTGAGCCGGGTCCGAGCCGCCCGTTGCGACCCGATCGAGCGCAGAACGGCTTCGAGCAGGTCACTCGATCCGGCTCCCACATCGACGAGATCCAGCGGATCGGGCCGACCCAGCGCGCAGTCCACCCGCTCGAGCAGTTCTCCGACGGCTCCGGCAAAGAGTTCGGCCACCGTCGACGAGCCCGAGACCGACGTACGGAAGTGCCCGCTGACTCCCTCACCGAGGACGTAGAAGCCGTCGGGTCCGTACAGCGCCTGATCCATCGCCGTCGACCACCGCACTGGTCTCACCGGCGGCGCAGGACCCGGCATCGGCTCAAGGTAGCTTGGCAAACGCTGCCGATGGCAACCTGGATCGACACGGTGGGTCATTCCGACCGCGACTACACGGTCCGATCGTCCCCAACGATGTCTCCCCTGACCACCCCAATCGCAGCGGCCGAGACAGCAATGGTGACGAACGCCACCCCGCTGTCCGGTATCGGCGCGCTTAGGCTCTGCGCTGTAACAACTGCGTGAACACCCCATGACGTCTGGTACCCGCGCGCCGGGACTGGAACCGAAAGGACGCGCTGAGCCATGTCGCTGCACACCCTCGCGCCACTACGAGTCGGGATCGTCGGCGCCGGTCGAGTGGGGGCTGTCCTCGGCGCCGCGCTGGCCGGATCCGGGCACCGAGTTGTCGCCGCCACCGCCGTGTCCACCGCGTCGACCGATCGAGCCGCCCGGCTCCTGCCAGGCGCCAAGCTGCTGCCCGCCGATGAGGTCATCGCCCGCGCCGACCTGATCCTGCTCGCCGTACCCGACGACACCCTGACCGGTCTGGTCCATGGCCTGGCCGAGTCAGGCACCTTCCGGCCCGGGCAGATCGTGCTGCACACCTCCGGCGCGCATGGGCTTGCCGTACTGCAGCCAGCTGTGGACCGCGGCGTTCTCCCGTTGGCTCTGCACCCGGTGATGACCTTCGGCGGGCGCCCGGAGGACGTGCACCGGCTCTCCGGTGTGCCGTTCGGGGTCACCGCGGCGCCGGAACACCGGGCGGTGGCCGAAACCCTCGTCCTGGAAATGGGTGGCGAACCGGTCTGGGTCGAGGAATCCGCCCGTACCCTCTATCACGCGGCTCTCGTCGTCGGCTCCAATCACCTGATCACCCTCGTCGCCGAGGCTCGTGACCTGTTGCGCACCGCGGGCGTCGAGGATCCGGCGAGGTTGCTCGGGCCGCTTCTTGGTGCAGCGCTTGATAATTCGCTGCGGTACGGTGACAAAGCGCTGACCGGCCCGGTGTCGCGCGGTGACGTCGGCACCGTACGGCGACACCTGTGCACGCTGGTCGAGCACGCACCGGACAGCGTCGCCAGCTACGTCGCCATGGCCCGCCGCACGGCTCAGCGAGCACTCGCCGCCGGCCGGCTCAAGCGACATGAGGCGGCCCCGCTGCTCGACCTGCTGGCCGACCACCGGCCCGACGCGGATTCGGGTAGCCGCCCAGCGGGATCCGGTCCGGGTACGACGGCCGTAGTCACCTCATGACCGCCGCCGAGCTGGGGGAACCACGCACCCAGATTCGTGGCGGTTTCCGCGGAAACCACCAAGGTGTTGGCGGTCTCCGTGGAAACCACCAAGGTGTTGGCGGTTTGCGCGGAAACCACCAGGTCCTGGACGCCGTACCGGTCGTACGTACCCGAGCCGAACTCGCCGCCGCCCGCCGTGCGCTGACCGGACGGGTGGTCCTGGTTCCGACGATGGGCGCCCTGCACGAGGGGCACCGGGCGCTGATGCGGGCCGCCGCAGCGATCGGCGATCACGTCGTCGTGTCGATCTTTGTCAACCCGACCCAGTTCGGGCCGGAGGAGGACCTCGACCGCTACCCGCGGACGCCGTGGGCCGATCTCGACATGTGCGCCGAGGAGGGCGTGGCCCTGGTGTTCATGCCCGACTGCCAGCAGGTGTACGGGCCAGAACTGGGAATTCGGGTCGACGGTGGCGCGCTGGCCAACCGGTTGGAGGGCGTCGTACGACCCGGCCACTTCTCCGGTGTGCTCACCGTCGTCGCTAAGCTGTTCGGCCTGGTCGATCCTGACACGGCTGTGTTCGGCGAGAAGGACTACCAGCAATTCGTGCTGATCCGGGCGATGAGCCGGGACCTGGCGCTGCGGGTCGACGTGTACAGCGTCCCGACCGTGCGGGAGAGCGACGGGTTGGCGCTGTCGAGCCGCAACCGCTACCTCGACGACAAGCAACGGGTCGTGGCGGGGGCCTTGTCGCGTGCCCTTCGCGCAGGTGCGGATGAGGGGAGTCGCGGTGGGGCAGCGGTGCTGATCGCGGCGCAGACAGTGCTCGAGGCCCAACCTGGACTGGAGCTGGACTACCTCGCCCTGACCGACCCCGACCTCGGCCCGGCACCGGAGTCCGGGCCGGGCCGGTTGCTGGTCGCTGCCCGGGTCGGCACCACCCGCCTGATCGACAACCTCCCGGTCACGTTGAGAGCGCCAAGCAGCCGAGAGGGCGAGGTTCGTCACTAATGCTGCGAACGATGCTCAAGTCCAAGATCCATCGGGCCACCGTCACCCACGCGGATCTGCACTACGTCGGCTCGGTCACCGTGGACGAGGATCTGCTGGACGCAGCGGATCTGCTGCCCGGCGAACAGGTGACGATCGTCGATGTCACGAACGGAGCGCGACTGGAGACCTACGTCATTCCAGGTGAGCGCGGCAGCGGCGTGATCGGCATCAACGGGGCGGCTGCCCACCTCGTGCATCCCGGTGACGTGGTCATCCTGATCGCCTACGGGCAGATGGACGAGACCGAGACCAAGAGCTACCTGCCCAAGATCGTGCATGTGGACGTTGCCAATCGGATGGTGTCCCTGGGCCACGATCCGGCTGCGCCGCCGAGCGGCGTGCCGCACTTGCGTCGCGGCGACGATCGTGACCACCGCCGACAGCGAGCGAGCGTCGCGGCGAGCGCCATCGAGTGAGGAGCACAGCGAGCGCGGAGGCGACCAGTGCGGTCGCCTAACCTTCCGGCATGACTGCTGGCCCGAGTCCGGGCATGTACCGCGGCCGCCAGGACCGTCAGGAGTGAGCGCCAGCCAAACCGTGGCCCGGTTACCCCGCCAACTGAAGGCTTCCGGCCCAGGCTGGTCCCGGCAGGCCGACGTCTGCGTGGTCGGGTCCGGAATCGCCGGTCTGCGTACGGCCTTGCACGCCCGCTCGTACGGCCTGTCGGTCATCCTGGTGACCAAGGTCAACATCGACGACGGCTCGACCCGGTGGGCCCAGGGCGGCATCGCCGCGGTGTTGGACCCGACCGACACCCCGGCCGCCCACGCCGCCGACACCCATGCGGCGGGAGTAGGACTCTGCGATCCTGAAGCGGTCGACGTGCTGGTCCACGAGGGACCTGATCGACTTCGCGAACTGATGGAGTTGGGTGCGGCTTTCGACCGAAACCCCGACGGCTCGCTGTCACTGACCCGGGAAGGCGGTCACCACGCTCGGCGGATCGTGCACGCCGGAGGCGATGCGACCGGGGTCGAAGTCCAACGCGCTCTACATACCGCGATCCTTCGCGACGCCGGGGTCGACCTGATCGAGCATGCGATGGTCCTGGACCTGTTGCTGGCCGCCGACGGCCGCGCAGCAGGAGTGTCGTTGCACGTCCTGGGCGAAGGGAGCACCGACGGGGTCGGGGCGGTCCTTGCCCGCGCCGTCGTCCTGGCCACCGGCGGAATGGGCCAGATATACGCCTCGACGACGAACCCCTCGGTCTCCACCGGGGATGGAGTAGCCCTCGGCTTGCGCGCCGGGGCGGTGGCAGCCGACCTGGAGTTCGTCCAGTTCCATCCGACCTCGCTCTACCTGGGCCCAGGAGCAACCGGCCAACAGCCGCTGATCAGTGAGGCGATGCGCGGCGAGGGAGCCTTTCTCGTCGACGGCCGGGGTGAGCGCTTCATGACCGGCATCCATCCGCTGGCCGATCTTGCGCCACGGGATGTGGTCGCCAAGGCCATCACCAGGGTCATGCTCGCCGAGGGCACTGATCATGTGCGCTTGGACGCCAAGGGAATTCACGGTCTCGACACCCGGTTCCCGATGATCATGGCCTCCTGCCGCGCAGCTGGCATCGAACCGCAGCATGAGCTGATCCCGGTCCGTCCGGCGGCGCACTACGCGTCGGGCGGGCTGCGTACCGACGTCTGGGGCGCAACGACAGTGCCGGGCTTGTACGCGTGCGGCGAAGTCGCCTGTACGGGCGTGCACGGAGCCAACCGACTGGCCTCCAACTCGCTGCTCGAAGGCTTGGTCTTCGCCGCTCGGATCGGCGAAGTCCTCAGCAAAGAGCTTGCCCCGCAGGCGGAGCCGGCGCCCGCAACTGGTCCGTACGGTGCGCTGGATCCCAGTATCCGAGCCGACCTGACCGCTGCCATGTCCACCCACGTTGCAGCTCTTCGCTCTGCCCACGGCCTGGCCGAGGCGGGCCAGAGGTTGGCCGCGTTGTCCACTCGTGGCATCCAGGAAGGGGGGCCCGCGGCATGGGAGGTCACCGACCTGCTCACTGTGGCCAGCGCCTTGACGGCGGCCGGGATGGCGCGCACCGAGACGCGTGGCTGTCACTGGCGGGAGGATCACCCCGAGGCCGATGCCTCATGGCTCGGCAGGATCGAGGTGACTCTCGCGGACGACGGCACGTTGGAGACTGACTTCAGGCCGCTCGATGATTCGGCGAAGTCAGTTGTCGCGCAAAGGGCTGGAGTATGAGTCCACCCCGCCGTTTCGCCGGGACGGAACTGGACTCGGCCTGGGTCAAGGATCTCGTGGCGCGGGCGCTCGCAGAGGACCTCGGCGGGCCGGTCGGCAGTCCGCACGCCGGACACGACGTGACCAGCGAGGCCACCATCCCCGCCGAGCAGGTGGACACCGCCGATGTTGTGGCCAGGGCAGCCGGGGTATTGGCCGGCCTTCCAGTCGCACTGGCGGTGTTCCTGGCATGCTGTCCCGACGCCGAGATCGCGCTGCCCCGCACGGACGGTGACGATGTAGGGCGAGACGACGTCGTCGCGACCATCACGGCGCGCACCCGAGGCATCCTGGCCGCCGAGCGGACGGCCCTGAACCTGCTCTGCCGAGCCAGTGGGATTGCAACCCTCACCCGGGCGTGGGTGGGCGCCGTTGCAGGCACCGGCGTGCAGATCCTGGACACCCGCAAGACCACGCCCGGTCTGCGGGCGCTGGAGAAGTACGCCGTCCGGGTCGGCGGTGGACAGAACAAACGCTTCGGGCTGTACGACGTCGCGATGATCAAGGACAACCATGTGCTAGCCGCGGGCGGGGTCGTACCGGCCATGAAGCTTGTTCGCCAATGCTTCCCGGACGTCGCACTACAGGTGGAGGTGACCACGGTGGACATGGCCCGGGAGGCCGTGGCGGCCGGTGCGACGTTCTTGCTCTGCGACAACATGTCGCCTGAGCTGCTCCGCGAGGTAGTCCTTGCGGTCGGGGAGAAGGCAGAGCTGGAGGCCACCGGCGGCCTGACCCTCGAGCGGGCACGCGAGTACGCCGACACGGGTGTCGACTACCTGTCGGTAGGCGCGCTGACGCACTCGGCGCCCATTCTGGATCTCGCGCTCGACCTGCGCAGCGCCTGAGACAGGGATTGCGGACATGCTGCTGGCCATCGATGTCGGGAACACCCAGACTGTCCTGGGGCTGTTCGACGGACCCGAGATCGTCGATTCCTGGCGGGTCAGCACGGACCCGCGGGCGACCTCGGACGAGCTGGCGTTGACGATCTGCGGGCTCCTCGACGAGAAGTGCGTCACCGGTGTTGTGGCCTGCTCCACGGTGCCGCCGATCCGGCGCGAGATCGCCTTGCTGCTCGCCCGGCACTTCGCCCATCTGCCGACGATCGTGATCGGGCCCGGGGTGCGGACCGGCGTGCCGCTGCATGTCGACAACCCGCACGAGGTGGGGGCTGATCGGGTGGTCAACAGCCTCGCGGCCTACGAGCGTTACGGCGGGCCGGCGATCGTGGTGGACTTCGGGACGTCGACAAGCCTGGATGTCGTGGGTCCCGGTGGTGAATTCCTCGGCGGTGCACTGGCTCCGGGGATCGAGATCAGCGTCGATGCCTTGACCGAGCGGGCGGCGCAGCTGCGAATGGTCGAACTCGTGGCACCGCCACGCGCGATCGGGAAGAACACGGTGACTGCCGTCCAGTCCGGCGTCGTCTTCGGGTTCGCCGGCCTGGTCGATGGACTGGTGGGTCGGATCATCGACGAACTGGCCGAGTCCCACTCCGCCCGCCCAAGGGTGATCGGAACCGGCGGCCTGGCCCCACTCGTGATCGCGGCGTCGAAAACCATCGAGGAGCATGACCCGGACCTGACCCTGCATGGCCTGCGGCTGGCCTTCGAACGCAATTGACGACCTGGAAGCTGACGTCGTACCGCTGCCGGCAAGCCAGAGTCAGCCGGGCAATCCGATCAGCTGCATGGCGCACCTTGGTCCGTTGGCGCGCGCCAGCCTGCGGTCGACTGTGCACAGCGGCCAGTCCAGCGCCTCAGCGAGCGCGACGTAACATGCGTCGTAGGCACTGACGTTCGCGCGCAGCTCAAAGACGCGGTGCATGAGACCAAGCACTGGGAACCTGGCGACGGGGATGTCAATGAGGTCGTCGACCGCCAGCGCGAACCGTGCCTCGGTGACGGTGCCGGCTAGCCATCGGCGTCGTAACACCGCGGTGGTCTCGACATCGACGAGATCGGGTGCGGCCAGCACTCGATGCACGTGGAGCAGGTCGCGCGCCTGCCGACCGGCCTCCTCGTCATCACCGACAGCATTAGCCAGGACAGACGCGTCGATAACGATCACTGGCCGGAACGCGCTGCGTCGAGGTCAGCAGCCGCCTGGTGGAAGCCGACCCGACCGCCACTGTGAGTCGAGATCCGCCGCAGGACGTCGTCCAAGGTCGGGGAGGCGGCCAGCCGGTTCAGTTCGGCGGTGAGGTACTGCTGTAGCGACTGCCCGCGCTCTCGGGCGCGGCGGAGAAGCTCCCGATGAGTCTCGTCGGGGATGTCACGGACCAGCACATTGGTCATGCTTTCATTCTGCTATCGGATCCCAGCGGTCTGCAACTCCGCCGTCAGCCCTTTGAGACCTTCATCGGAACACGGGAAGTAGGGCGAATCGCGGGCGGCACTACGCTCGCCGGGTGACTGACGCCGATGACAGCGACAACGGCGACAGCACTCCCGACGAGGTCCCGGAGCAGTTACGGATCCGGCGGGAGAAGCTCGACCGGCTACGCGCAGAGGGCGTCGATGTCTATCCCGTCAGCGTCGCCCGGACCCATTCCCTGCGCGACATCCGAGCGGCTTACCCCGACCTGGAACCGAACACCCAGACCGGAGACATGGTCGGTGTCGCCGGCCGGGTGATCTTCGCCCGCAACACCGGCAAGCTGTGCTTCGCGACCCTCCGCGAAGGCGGCGTCGAGTTGCAGGTGATGTTGGCTCTAGACCGAGTCGGGCCCGATGTCCTGGCCGGGTGGAAGCGGGATGTCGACCTGGGCGACACCATCTTTGTCACCGGCGAAGTGGGCACCTCCCGACGCGGTGAGCTTTCGGTCCTTGCCGATGGCTGGAGGTTCACGGCCAAGGCTCTGCGCCCGCTACCGGTCGCCCATCGGGCGATGAGCGAGGAACTGCGGGTACGGCGCCGCTACGTCGACCTCATCGTGCGGGAGCAGGCCAGGCAGATGGCTCGTAACCGGGCAGGGGTGCTGCGTGCCCTGCGAGCGACTCTCGACAATGAGGGCTTCATCGAGATCGAGACACCAATGCTGCAGGTCATTCCGGGCGGAGCCTCGGCCCGCCCGTTCGTGACGCACTCCAATGCGCTGGACCTCGCGCTCTATCTCCGTATCGCGCCGGAGCTGTATTTGAAACGCTGCATCATCGGCGACCTCGATCGCGTTTACGAATTGAATCGGAACTTTCGTAACGAGGGGATCGATGCCACCCATAGTCCCGAGTTCGCCATGCTGGAGTTCTATCAGTCCTACGCGGACTACGCCGATGTCGCCGCCTTGACCACCCGGCTCATTCAGGCGTGTGCTCACGCTTTGCACGACGGGTTGATCATTCAACGACATAACGGGGAAACGCTCGACCTGTCCGGACAGTGGCCGTGGCAGGACTTCTATAGGTCAGTCTCTGGCGCGGTGGGGGAAGCTGTCGACCCGGACACCCCCCGAGATCGGTTGGTCCTGCTCGCCGGACGCCACCACATCGAGGTCCACAGTGCCTGGGGAGTCGGGCGAATTGCCGAAGAACTTTTCGACGTCCTGGTCGCACACACCCTGACCGGACCAGTGTTCGTGAGCGACTATCCCGTTGAAACCTCCCCGCTCACACGCGCGCACCGCAGCAAGCCGGGGGTCGCCGAGAAGTGGGACCTCTATATCGGAGGCATCGAGCGCGGAACCGGCTATTCCGAGCTCACTGATCCGGTCGAGCAGCGGGCCAGATTTGCCGCCCAGACCGTCCTCGGCGCGGCTGGCGACGAAGAAGCGATGGTGCTCGACGAAGACTTCCTGCAGGCACTGGAGTACGCAATGCCGCCGACCGGTGGCGTCGGTTTGGGAATCGACCGCTTGTTGACGGTACTGACCGAAGCGGTGACTCTCCGTGACACTATTCTTTTCCCTTTGGTCCGGCCGCTCGGCTCTCCTTGACTGGCTTGGCAGTACTAGACCCCGGGGTCCATTGTGTTTCCCCGCCGTGCTTCACTACTGTCTCGCAGCAGTCAATACTCAACCCCATTCAGGAGTAGCACGTGGCTCGCAAGGTACAGGTCATTCTCACTGACGATCTTGACGGTAACGAGGCCGACGAGACAGTGGCTTTCACGCTCGACGGCACGTCGTATGAAATCGACCTTTCGGCGAAGAACTCAAAGGCATTGCGCGACGCGTTTGCTCCGTACGTCGGACATGCCCGCCGGGCGGCAAAGGGCCGTCGTTCTGGCTCCGGAGGGGTTAACCGCACCGCCGCGACGACAGACCGGGCGCAGACCCAGGCAATTCGCGATTGGGCTCGGCGCAACGGCCACCAGGTCAGCGACCGCGGACGGATCCCGTCCACCGTCCTGGAGGCGTTCAACTCCGCGCACTGAGCCGCGCCGCCGGGAAACGTTCGCGCTGAGCGCAACCGATGGACGGAACACCTGATCGGCCGTTGGCCGTTGCATCCAGCAGAGCCCGACTACAGTAGAGACGACCGAAGCTGGTCCGCTCCGCGAATGTCGGGTACGACCGGATTCAGCCAGGTCAAGGGAGCTCTGATGTTCGAAAGATTTACCGACCGTGCGCGTCGGGTGGTCGTGCTGGCCCAAGAAGAGGCCCGCATGCTCAACCACAACTACATCGGCACCGAGCACATCCTGCTCGGGCTGATCCACGAGGGCGAAGGCGTAGCCGCCA
>JALZIL010000045.1 GCA_030860305.1 Actinomycetota bacterium | reverse complement strand
TGGGCGTTCTCCCAGGTCGAGGCCCCGGTGGTGGAGTAGCGCGTGTGGCCGACCGCGAGATGTCCGCGCAGGCTGGCAAGGGTCGACTCGTCGAAGACCTGCGCGACCAGGCCGAGGTCTTTGTAGACGACGACCGAGAACCCGTCACTGACCGCGATTCCGGCGGCCTCCTGGCCGCGGTGCTGCAGTGCATACAGACCGAAGTAGGTGAGCTTGGAGACTTCCTCGCCGGGCGCCCAGACTCCGAAGACGCCGCATGCGTCCTGCGGCGCGGGGCTGTAGGGGTCGATGTCGTGGGTCAGTCGTCCGTCACCGCGAGCCACGAACCTCAGTGTACGGAGGGGGAAGCCCGGGTCAGGGCGCCGCTCCGCGGGAGCACCGCGTCGATTGTTGCCTCGGCGTCGGCCGCCTCGAGCGGAGTGCTTCTCAGAGGAGGCGATAGACAACACCCTCGATCAGGTCTACGGCCAGGACCAGATCACAGTCCGGGCTGAGTTCACCGCGCTCGCCGCCACTGTCCGGGCCGGACTAGTTACCCAGAGCCGTCATAGTCCGGCTTGACTGAACCGTGGGCAGCCGGATCGGATCCATCAGAGTTGCCTATGGTTCGGTCGAACGCCGGGTCAGCTGAGGGGTCAGCCTTCGACCAGCATGGCTGGGTAAGTCACGTCGATCTCAGCGATCGAGACCGGAAAATCCTTTGTGTTATTGGTGATGAACCGGTCGGCGTTGGCGATGACGGCGGTGGACAGGTGTACTGCGTCAGCGGCCCGCAACTTGTACTTAGCGCCGAGATGCGCCGCACCGTCCGCTGTCCGTACGTCCATCGCGATGAGGTCGAGCCGGCTCAACATGAACTGGAGAACGCGAATTTCTGCCGCTCGCCCCCGACGTAGGGGTTGGCTCAGCAGTTCAGTAATCAACAGGACCGAGCCCACGCCCGCCGGATTTCGGTCTAAGAGTCTCACTATGGGAGCACCACGTGGATCGTAGACGGCCGCATAGATCAAGACATCAGCGTCGAAGGCGTCCAAATCAGTGGCAGTCAGCGGGCGGCGCGGTCGGCGCGTAGTTGCGCGATCCGTGCTTCGACATACATGTCCTCGATCGGTGGCGGCATCGGCTCACCGACAAGTGCCGCACGGTCAGCGGCCAGCCCTTCCGCCGCTTCGAGAATCGCTGCGGCGCGGCCACGACGCCAACGGTCAGGATGAATCAAGATCACGGCAGGTTCGCCATGACGGGTCACCGTGATCTCCTCACCGCTGGCAACCCGGTCGAGCAGCGCCGGCAGTTGTGCGCGGGCTTCGCTCACTGTGTAGGTCGGCATGGGGCAAGCGTACGTCGACGTACTACAACGTACAAGCCGGTTCGACGCACGCGCAGACGTCAGGAGATGTTCGCCGACTCCGCACCGATCGTGGTGTCCTCGCCGTGGCCGGTCTTGACGATGGTCTCGGTCGGGAGAGCGAGCAGTTTGTCGGTGATCGAGGCCACGATCGTCGGGTGATCGGAGTAGGACCGCCCGGTGGCCCCGGGCCCGCCGTGGAACAGCGTGTCCCCGGTGAAGACTGTCCCCAGCTTCTCGGCGTAGAGGCATACCGATCCCGGTGAGTGGCCCGGCGTGGCGATGACCCGCAGGGTCACCCCAGCCACAGTGAAGGTGGCACCGTCGGCGATCTCGCGGTCCGGTTCGACCTCCGGATAGACCACGTCCCACAGCATCCGGTCGCCGGGATGCAGGTAGATCGGCGCGCGGCTGGCATCCCACAGGTTACCCGCGGCATTGACATGGTCGTTGTGCCCGTGCGTGAGCACGATTGCCAGTACGTCGCGGCCGCCGATCGCCTTGAGGATGGGCCTCGCGTCGTGAGCTGCGTCGATCACCAGAACCTCGTGCTCGTCGCCGACCAGCCATACGTTGTTCTCGACGTCGAAGTCCTCGCCGTCGAGGCTGAACACTCCGGACGTGACAACGCGCTCGATCGTGGCAGCCATTTGTCCATCCCCCGATTTCTCAGCACACTTCAGAACACCACGACGGAACGCAGGACCCCGCCGTGGTGCATCTTGTCGAAGGCCGCCTCGACATCGTCCAGGCCGATCGTCTCGGACACAAAGGCGTCGAGATCCAGCCGCCCCTGTAGATAGAGGTCGATCAGCATGGGGAAGTCCCGGCTGGGCAAGCAGTCGCCATACCAGCTCGACTTCAATGCTCCGCCGCGCCCGAAGACTTCGATCATCGGCAGTTCCAGCTTTGCGCTCGGATTCGGTACGCCGACGAGCACGACCGTACCGGCGAGGTCACGGGCCTCGAAGGCCTGCTTGTAGACCTCGGGGTGGCCGACCGCATCGATGGCCACGTCTACACCGAACCCGTCAGTCAGCTCCCGGATCGCTTCCACCGCATCGGTATTCGACGAGTTGACAGTGTGCGTCGCGCCCATACCCTTGGCCCAGTCGAGCTTCTGATCATCGATGTCGACAGCAATGATCGTTCGTGCCCCGGCCAACCGTGCTCCGGCGATCGCAGCATCCCCGACACCGCCGCAGCCGAAGACCGCAACGGTGTCTCCGCGGCTGACGTTGCCGGTGTTGATGGCCGCACCCAGGCCGGCCATGACGCCACAGCCGAGGAGACCAGCAGCTGTTGCCGGTGCAGCAGCGTCGACCTTCGTGCATTGTCCACTGTGGACCAAAGTCTTCTCGGCGAATGCACCGATGCCGAGCGCCGGGGACAGCACGGTGCCGTCCCCCAGGGACATCTTCTGCGTGGCGTTGTGGGTGTTGAAGCAGTACCACGGGCGGCCGCGAAGACAGGCGCGGCACTGACCGCAGACCGCGCGCCAGTTGAGGATGACGTAGTCGCCGGGCTCGACGTTGGTGACGCCCTCTCCGACCGCGGCCACGGTGCCGGCCGCCTCATGACCGAGCAGGAACGGGAAGTCGTCATTGATCCCGCCTTCCCGGTAATGCAGGTCGGTGTGGCAGACCCCGCAGGCCTGGATGTCCACCAGCGCCTCTCCGGGTCCTGGATCCGGGACGAGAACCGTCTCAACGGTCACCGTCTCGCCCTTGGCGCGGGCAACGACACCACGTACCTCATGAAGCATGGGGAAAACCCTATGTTGCAGGCCTCGTGACCAGGGGACCGGGATGGCGCCCGGCTTGCCGACGACGGAGACTGTTGGCCAGGAGGGGACGACGTGAGCGGAGCCACCCAAGCGCTGCTGACCGGTGCAGACGTATCGGTCACCAGCATCGCCTGCCCCGGGGATGGCACGACCTCGGTGCAGGAGCTCGTCGGATCGAGTATGTACGAGCTGTGCCTGGTGCGGTCTGGATCGTTCCTGCTTCGTGGCAGCGTGGTCGAGGGCAATGCGGTCGAAGTGTTCGCCGATCCGACGGTGTGCCTGTTCGGTGCGCCCGAGCACGTGGTGGAAGTCACCCATCCTCGCCCGGGCGGTGATCTCGACACGTGCGTCTTCCTGTCCGAGGAGGTGCTG
>JALZIL010000362.1 GCA_030860305.1 Actinomycetota bacterium | reverse complement strand
CGTCGGTGGACCGGCTGCTCCAGGCAGGCGCCAACGTCATCCTGGGTGCCGCATCCTCCGGTGTGAGCCTGACCGTGGTCGACAAGATCACCGGTGCCGGCGTCATGCAGATCTCGCCGGCCAACACCTCCGATGCGTTCACCACCTACAACGACAACAACCTGTACTTCCGGACCGCACCACCGGACGTTCTGCAGGCCCGTGCGTTGGCCGACATCATCCTGGATGACGGAAACGCCAGCGTGCAGATCATCGCCCTGAACGACCCGTACGGAACCGGCCTGGCCACGAACCTGCGGGAGAACCTGATCAGTAGCGGTCTGGCCGAAGACCAGGTCCCGGAAGAGATCATCTACGACCCGGCGGCCACCTCGTACCGGACCGAGGTCAGCCAGATGGCTGACTTCAACCCGGACGCGATCGTGGTCATCGGCTTCGACGAGTCGTCGAAGATCATCGAAGAGATGAACGCGCAGGGCATCGGCCCAGCGGCCTGACATCCTCGGGCCAGGTGACTTCCGCTCGGCCCGACAGACCGACCGGTTACCGCTGCGTGGAAGCGCTTCGACGCAGCGCAACGGCAATGGGGGTGAGCCAGTTCACCGACTCGGATAGTCGCCGGAGGTCGTGGTGTCCTGGCTGATCGTCGGACTGCCTTTGGCCTACGGATCTATCAAACGATCCGCCGCACGCTGCCCCTCTTCAGCGGCTGACGGGTAGGGCTGGCGGGCCTCGACTCGGCGGAGACGAGCTGCCCAGCGTGCCTGGCGACGCAGCTGCCTCTTCAGCGCCGTCCGACTCGATCTGACCGGTGGACGACGAGAATGTTCCGCATGAGGCTCTACGCACAGACGCCGTTGCACCGGGTTCGCCAGCAACTCGGAGATCTGACCTTGCTGGCCTGGTGTATCGCGTGGATTCTGATTGCCAGCTTCCTCCACGGTCTGGTCAGCGCCCTGGCAGGACCGGGTCGCTTGTTGGAGGATGCTGGCCGCGGCTTGACCGACAGTATGAACGAGGTCAGCGCGGTCGTCGGGGACGTTCCGGTCGCTGGCGACGCGCTGCAGGCCCCCTTCGACCTGGCCGGAGGCGTAGGAGACGGCCTTCGGGAAGCTGGGCAGACGCAGCAGGACGTCGTTGCCACGCTGGCATTCTGGCTCGCCTTGGTGATCGCGGTACTGCCGATCGGATGGGCTGTCTTCCGGTGGCTGCCGACGCGGGTGCGCTGGATCCGGGAGGCAGCCGCCGCCCGGCGAATGATCTATGACGTGGAGCTCTTCGCGCTGCGAGCGTTGATCCATCGTCCGCTGAGGGAACTGGCGAGTGTCGGGCCTGCGCCTGCGGCGGCCCTGCGGTCCGGTGACAACGCCCAGATCCTCGCTCTCGCACAACTGGAACTCGCCGCACTTGGGCTTCGCCCACCCGTGCCGCCCGAACGGTCGACCCGGCCGACGTGACCCGGTCAGGGCGGCGTGACGGCTCCGAACAGACGCGGGAGGGCGTCGGTCCATGCCGTACGGAGGTCCGACAGCGGGATCGGGGTCACGCCGTCGATAGCGAGTTCGGCGCCGCCGACCGCACCTATCCGGGTCACGGGAACCCGAGCTTCGATGCAGGCCACCTCCAGTGCGGCCAGCCCGTCCGCGGTCCCGGCCACCAGTGCTCGTCCGGCGGACTCGCTGAACAGGGCCACGAACCGATCCCCGGGCAGGCTGATCTGCGCACCCACGCCGTACCGGAGCACTGACTCGGTCAGCGTGGCCGCAAGTCCGCCGTCGGAGACGTCATGAGCCGCGGTAAGCCACTGGCGTGCGGCAGCCTGAGCCAGAACGCCAGCCAGCCGGGCCTGCGCGGCCAGGTCTGCGGTCGGCGGAAGCCCACCGAGATGACCGTGCATGATCCCGGCCCACTGCGAGCCACCGAACTCCGCGCGCGTCGTGCCAAGGAGGGCGATCTGTTCGCCGGCCGCGCGGCCCAACCCCTGTCGCAGCCGGACGCGTACGTCGTCGAGTACGCCGAGAACCCCGATCACCGGGGTCGGGTGGATGGCAACGTCGCCGGTCTGGTTGTAGAAGCTGACGTTGCCGCCGGTGACCGGAAGCCCGAGTTCCCGGCAGGCATCGGCGATTCCACGGATGGACTCGGAGAACTGCCACATCACACCGGGTTCCTCCGGGCTGCCGAAGTTCAGGCAGTCGGTGATCGCGATCGGGGTGGCGCCGGTGACCGCCACGTTGCGGTAGGCCTCCGCGACAGCCAGTTGCGCCCCGGCGTACGGGTCGAGCCGTCCGTACCTGCCGTTGCCGTCCGTGGACAGGGCGATCCCGCGATGGGTCTGTTCGTCGATCCGCAGAACACCGGCATCCTCGGGTTGGGACAGGACCGTATTGCCGCGTACGTAGCTGTCGTACTGCTCCGTCACCCAGGTCTTGTCAGCCAGATTGGGGTGAGCGATCAAGCCCAGCAACGTGTCCCGCAGTTCGTCCGCTGACGACGGTCGGGACAACTGATCGGGGGTGTCGGCCTGCAGTGCGTCCTGGTCGTCCGGACGGGACAGCGGTCGTTCATACACCGGACCGTCGTGGGCGACGGTGCGCGGGGGTACGTCGACGATCTGCTCACCCCGCCACTCCACGGTGAGCCGGCCTGAGTCGTTCACCGTTCCGATGACTGCGGCCAGCACCTCCCACTTGGCGCAGATGGCGAGGAACCGGTCGACCTTGTCCGGTTCGACGATGGCGCACATGCGCTCCTGCGACTCGCTCATCAGGATCTCTTCACACGTCATCGTCAGGTCCCGCAACGGCACATCGTCCAGGACGACGTGCATGCCGCCCGTACCGGCGCTGGCCAACTCCGTTGTGGCACAGGACAATCCGGCCGCTCCGAAGTCCTGGATCCCGACCACCAGGTCGGCAGCGAAGATCTCCAGGCAGCATTCGATCAGCAGCTTCTCGGTGAACGGGTCCCCGACCTGAACCGACGGCCGCTTGGTCGGGTTCTGGTCATCGAAGGTTTCCGAGGCCAGGATGCTGGCGCCGCCGATACCGTCCGGACCGGTCCGCGATCCGAAGATGATCACCGAGTTGCCTGGTCCGGGTGCCCTGGCCAGCTTGATGTCCTCGTGCCGCATGACGCCGACGCACAACACGTTGACCAGCGGATTTCCGGCGTAACAGCCGTCGAAGACGAGCTCACCGCCGATGTTGGGCAGGCCCAGGCAGTTTCCGTAGCCGCCGACACCGGCCACGACTCCGGGCAGCACCCGTGCGGTGTCCGCTGCGTCAGCAGGTCCGAACCGCAACGAGTCCATCACCGCGATCGGCCGCGCGCCCATCGTCAGGATGTCGCGCACGATGCCGCCGACGCCGGTGGCTGCGCCCTGATAGGGCTCCACGTAGGACGGATGGTTGTGCGATTCGGCTTTGAAGGTCACGGCGTACCCGTCACCGATGTCCACGACTCCGGCGTTCTCCCCGATCCCAACCATCAGCCGTTCGGAGCTCGGCAGGTCTCCGAACTGTCGCAAGTGGACCTTCGAAGACTTGTACGAGCAGTGTTCGCTCCACATCACCGAGTACATCGCCAGTTCCGCGCTGGTCGGCCGGCGATCCAGGATGCCTCTGATCCGCTGGTACTCGTCTCCGCGCAGCCCGAGGGCGGCATGCGGCTGCTCCTGGTCGGGCGTCTGGCCCGCGGCCTCGACCGTATCGATCTTCACCCGGTCGAAACCGCCCGCGCGCCAAGGATCGAGGCCAGGATCGAGGTGAAGAAACCCAGTCCGTCCGTACTCGGTCCGGTGAGCGCTTCGACGGCGTGCTCCGGATGCGGCATCAGCCCCACGATCCGCCCGGTCGAATCGGTGACTCCGGCGATGTCGCGGGAGGAACCGTTCGGGTTGGCGCCGACATAGCGCGCCAGGACCTGCCCCTCGGCCTCGACCGCGGCCAGGACTTCGGCGCCTGCGACGTACCGTCCTTCGCCGTTCTTCACTGGTACGACGATCTCCGCGTCAGGTTCGAAGTCCCCGGTCCAGGCCGTACGGGCCTCGATCCGCAGGCATTGGTCGCGGTTGCGAAAGTGCAGGTGCGCGTTGCGCGTGAGTGCCCCAGGGAGCAGACCCGCTTCGCAGAGAACCTGAAAGCCGTTGCAAATACCCAGAACGGGAAGCCCTCGTCTGGCTGCATCGATGATCTCTCGCATGATCGGCGAGAAGCTGGCGATGGCCCCGGCGCGCAGGTAGTCGCCGTAGGAGAAGCCGCCGGGCAGGATCACCGCATCGACCGCTTCGAGATCATGGGTGCCGTGCCACAGTGCGACCGGGCTGCCCCCGGCCAGGCGTACCGCCCGGGCGGCGTCACCCTCGTCCAGCGAACCCGGAAACGTCACCACCCCGATCCGTACGTCTGCGAGATCGTCGGCTACGTCCTGCGCTGTTGCGGTCATGAGGTCTGGACGTGGACGGAGAAGTCTTCGATCACCGGATTGGCCAGCAACGTGTCCGCGATCTGGCGGATCGCTGCCTCGTCGACCGGATCAGTGACCTCGAGTTCAAAGCGTTTGCCCTGCCGGACACCCTGAACGCCTTGATGCCCGAGCCTGGTCAGCGCGCTGAGAACGGCCTGCCCCTGAGGGTCGGAGATCTCTGTTTTGAGCATGACATCGACGACGACCCGGGTCACCTCATGAGCCTAACGAAGAGCGGGCATCCGGCTGCGACGGACGCGAAGATGAACGTCTGGCATCCGATGCTCACCCAGCGTGTCGCTGGTTGCCTAACTCTTGACCGATCGCGGCACATCGCGCCGGGAACAGCGCCCGAATCGGGCACCGTGAAGGTATGCGCGTGGCCGTCATCAGCGAGTCCTTCTTGCCGCAAGTCAACGGTGTCACGAACTCGGTACTGCGAACCATCGAGCATCTTGAGCAACGCGGACATACCAGCCTCCTGATCGCACCCGGACCAGGAACGACCGTGCACGGCAACGTTTCGGTGCTTCGGAGCCCATCGGTGCCGTTACCGGGCGCCAACTTTCGCGTCTCGCGTCCCTGGCCAGGACTGCGAAGCGCGCTGGAGGACTTCCAACCGGACATCGTTCATCTCGCATCGCCCGCGGTCCTCGGAGCTCAAGCTGCGTATGTGGCAAGGGCGCTCGCCGTACCGGCGGTTGCCGTGTATCAGACCGATCTGGCCGGCTTCGCCGTCCGCTATGGCTGCGCAGTGATGCAGCGTCCACTCTGGAACTGGATCCGGCGGATCCATGGACTTGCCGAACGGACGCTTGCTCCCAGCCGTGACGCGGTCGAACAGCTGCTGCGGCACGGAATCGGAGGGGTCCATCGCTGGGCACGGGGTGTCGACCTGACTGGTTTCCACCCCCATCGGCGCAGTGCCGCGCTACGGGCCGAACTCGCGCCCAACGGAGAATTGCTGGTCGGCTACATAGGACGCCTGGCCGCGGAGAAGCAGGTCGACCTGCTGGCCAGCCTCGGCAATATGCCCGGTGTCCAGGTCGTCATCGTCGGGGACGGACCACGCCGAGCGGCGCTGACCCGGAAGTTGCCCGGCGCACATTTCCTCGGCCTGCAGCACGGTGCCGATCTGTCGGCCAGCTTCGCCTCGCTCGACGTCTTCGTACACCCAGGTGCCAACGAGACGTTCTGTCAGGCGGCCCAGGAGGCTTTGGCCAGTGGCGTCCCGGTGGTCGCCGCCGCGGCCGGCGGGCTGCTGGACCTCGTGTCGCCCGGCGACAATGGCCTGCTCTTCAACCCTGGCTCGGCCGAGGGGCTGCGGACGGCTGTGAGCGCCCTGATGGCCGATCCCGATCAGCTCCGGGTCATGGGAATGGCCGCCCACCGGTCCGTGCAGGGACGGTCGTGGTCGGTCATCGGTGACCAACTTCTCGAGCACTATCGGCTGGCCGGCGCCGCATGAGCCGAGGGCGAGTGAGCATCGCAGCGATGAACGAGCGAGGAGCGGAGCGAGCGGGGCAGTCATGAGCCGGATCGTGCAAGTGGCGAACTTCGTGACGCCGAGCTCCGGCGGACTGCGTACGACCCTCGGCCACCTCGCCACCGGGTACGCGCAGGCCGGTCACGAGGTGATCCAGGTGTTGCCCGGACCGATCGACCAGGACCTCTGGATGCCCTGGGGTCGGCAGCTGCTGCGACGATCCCAGGCTCTGCCCGGGACCGGGTATCGCGTCCTTCGCGGCGGCGAGAACCTCACCGGACTGCTGAACCAACTGGCACCCGACCGACTCGAGGTGCACGACCGTACGACCCTTCGCGGGTTGGGCCGTTGGGCCAGCAACCGCGGCGTTGGCAGTCTGGTTGTCAGTCATGAACGCCTTGATCGTTGGCTGGAGCAGTGGCTGCCGCGACAACTGCCGCTGAAGGCCATGGCCGACCGGTACAACGACGAGTTGGCGGCGCGGTTCGACGTCGTCCTGTGTACGACGGCTTGGGCCGCAGCCGAATTCGAGCGAATCCCTGCGGCGAAACTTATTCAGGTGCCCCTCGGTGTGGATCTGGGAGGACTGCATCCGCGGAACTCCGACAGCGTGTGGCGCGAGCAGCAGTTGGGCGGTGCTCAGCATCTGCTGGTGATGGCCAGCCGACTGTCCCGTGAGAAGCGACCAGGGCTGGCGATCGAGACCGTGGCCGAACTGGTCCGCCGAGGGTCTTCGGTCCGGTTGTTGGTGGCCGGCTCCGGGCCGATGTCGGGGGCGTTGGAACGGCAATCGGCGGGGCTCCCGGTCAGCTTCCTCGGCCACCTGTCCGAGCGGGAGCACCTGGCTCGGCTGCTGGCCTCGGCCGATGTGTTGTTGGCGCCGGGACCGGTGGAAACCTTCGGGTTGGCCGCCCTCGAGGCGTTGGCCAGCGGCACCAGCGTGATCGTCAACCGGGCATCGGCGCTGCCGGAGGTGATCGGCGACTCGGCGGGGCGCAGCGCCAAGGGCCGCCCCGAGGCCTTCGCTGACGCCGTCGTACGGGAACTGGCCGTACCCCTTCACCGCCGGGAAGCCGCCGCTCGCGCACGTGCCGAGCACTTTCCCTGGGCGAGAACAGTGTCCGGTTTCCTCCGCGCGCACAACCTGCCGGCGCCAGCGGCCGAGCCACTTCTCCCACCCGGTCCAGTTCTTGGCGGTTTCCGTGGAAACCGCCAAGAAGCCGAGGCCGTGCCAGCAAGGGATCGCCGGGTGCGGTCGGGATGAGCGTGACCGTGACCGTGGTTGCCTTGGGCGACAGCTTCAGCTGCGGGGAAGGTGTCGGGCTCGATATTTGCCCCGAACAGACCTGGCCCGCTCTGCTGTGTGCTGCCCTACCCGGGTCGCGATTGGTCAATCTGTCCAGGGCCGGAGCTCGAGTCCGCGACGTTCGGCGACATCAGCTGCCCACCGCGATCGCCACCGAAGCGCAACTAGCCACGGTCATGGTTGGGCTCAACGACGTCATCCGCAGCGGGTTGTCGGCCGAGCAGCTCACAGCCGACCTGCAGGTGCTCGTGAAGGGCCTCGTCGACAGCGGTGCCTCGGTGCTGATTGCCCGATGGCATGACCCAGGCGTTGTCCTCCGTCTGCCGATCGGACTGCGCAGGGCGTTGGGGGCTCGGCTGACCACTGTGAACAACGCTGTCGATGCCGCGGTGAGCAGCGCGGCTCGCAGACACAGCGGGACCCGGGTACGAGACGCCTACGTGCTTGATCTGGCCGGTGTCCCGGAGTTGGCCGATCCGGGGGCTTGGGCGGTGGACGGGATTCATCCCTCGCCGGCCGGTCACCGTGCGATTGCTCGCAGCGCGTGGCAGATCTTGGCTAGTAACGACCTGGCTGGACTGCCAGGCCGCATTCAGTACTCCGACGAGGGGGCCGATCTCCTCGTCATGCCGCCCGGGGCCAGTCGATCTCGGCGGGCGCGGTGGTTGTGCCTCCGCGGGCTGCCGTGGCTGGCCCAGCACTCCGGACGAGTTGTTCCGGCTGTCGTCTCGATGGCCGCCGAGGCGATTAGGGAACCGCGGCCACCGACTGGGCTTCAGGGGCCACCGACCGGTGACCAGGCACTAGCGGTCTGGCTGGCTTCGGCGGCGCGAGACGTCCAGCGGCACGGGGTCGAGGTGCCGCGTGCAGTGGTCGATGGAGCTGTGGTCGGCGGAGCTGTAGCCAGCGACCCCTGCGCGCAGCCGCTGCAACGTCGCCGCATGACCGGCATCGGCCAGCGCCCGCGCGCTCCGGAAGTCGCGCGGTCCGCGGGGTAGTCCCTTCAACAAGCCGGTGGCCCAGGCGTCGGCTACATGCGGCAGCACCAGGACCCGTGGGTCGCTCACCGAGTTGGCGATCTCGACCCGGTTGGCCACGGACCGCGCCACAGTGAAGGCCCTGAGGACAACCTCGACCAGACCCCGGCCCTGTTCGACCGGCGCGACGTAACGTCGCCCGGCCACCACCGGTGTCAGCCCGCACGCGACGCTCATTTGGCTGCCGGGCTCACCCGGTGCGGCCGCGCCGGGAATGAGCCCCGGCGATACCGCAGCGGCACACCGGCCGTGGGTCCATGTGACCGGCGCCAGACCGCAATCCATGACGATGATCCGGTCGTGCGGCCCGGCGGTTGCCAGTGCGGCGGTCAGCGGCACGCCGCACAGCACGCCTCCATCGACGTGTAGATGCGCGTCGGTGCAGCTAGCGGCGTCCATGGCTGCATCCGTTCCCGCGGGCAGACGGACCGGCGGAAACAGCCCCGGAAGGGCACTGCTCGCGAGCAAGGCGTCGGCGATCGGGCCGTGGCGGTGATGGCGCGGCGCCGAACAATCCAGGCACGTCGTCGTGATGGTCAGTGGGATGCGGAGTTCGCTCAGGTCATGCGCCGGGATGTGCTGCTCGATGATTCGGCGCAGCGGAGCCGGGTCGAGCAACGACCGCGCACCGGCGGTGATCGAGCGGGCAACCCCGCGTACCCGAGACCAGCCGGCTGGAGCCAGCAGGTGGTGAGTCCGGGGATCCAGCCACCAGGCTCGCAGCTGTTCAGCTCGGTCGACGCTCGGCGCGGTGGCCAGGAAGGCCGCATTCAGCGCCCCGGCCGAGCAGCCGAACATCGCGTCTGGAACCACGCCGGCCTCGAGCAGGGCAAGGAGGCCACCGGCTTGGTAAGCGCCCAGCGCACCGCCACCACCGAGCACCAGGATGGTCCGGCCATGCATCGTCGCGTGCCGGTCGGAAAGCTCGAGCGGGGTTGCGCCCCGTACCGCATCGAGCACGTGAACCTCCGGAGAACGCTGGGCGAACCGCGAACTCTAACTTCTGCCCATGAACTTTGGTGATCTTGACCTTATTGCGGAGACACGCCGTGCACGGCGCGTAAGAACCACCACAAGGTCAAGATCACCAGCTAGCGGCGGGGTCGTCGGATTCAGCTGGCGGCGCGCGTACGGACGGCAGCCAGGCGGGCCTGGAGAACCTGCGAGACCACGTCAGCCGGGCGAGACAGGACGTCCGACCCGCTGAATCGCAGGACCGACCAGCCAGCTGCGACCAATCGATTCTGCCGCCGCAGATCCTGGATGAAGACATCGGAGTTTCGGTGGACGGCGCCGTCGTACTCGATCGCAATCATGTGCTGCGGGTTCGCGAGGTCTACCCGGGCGATGAACCCGGTCGTGTCGACGACCACGTGCTGCAGTTCGGGCGTCGGCAACCCGCTCTCGATGAGCACCCAACGGAGCACAGATCCATCCGCGACTCGGCCCGAGAGTCGCCGTATCGCAGCGAACCCCTGGCTCGCACCGCACCGCGGTCACCGGTGAGCTCGGACAGCATCCGCTCGAGGAGCAACCGCGGCGACCAGGAGCGCAGCAGTTGATCGGTGACCGCCAACAGGTCGGCCGGG
>JALZIL010000348.1 GCA_030860305.1 Actinomycetota bacterium | reverse complement strand
ACCCGCCAGGGTGCGAACAGAGCACTCGCGGACTACGTGCCGCCGCTCCGTGATCCGGGCAGGCCCGGTGCGGCCAGAAGACCGGATCTGCTCGGTCGGGCGCCGCTCGCGACCGCACTCATCTAGCCGCGAAGAGGGTGGCCGTTGCAAGTCACCTCGTCCGCCGCGAGCGGCCTGACGAACGTTCTGGTTGAGGAGCCAACGCTGGGGCGCCTTCGCAACCTTCTGTGCCACACTAAGGCGTGGACTGAGACGTCCGGTGGTTCCGCTCTGCGCGGCGCCATCGCATCGGCAAGGCCCACGCGATGCATGTGATCACCACTGTCAAGCCACAGGCCGTGCCCGCGACAGACGTCGCGGATGCGCGCCTGGTCTGGATCGGCCCCGATGACCGCGGCATCGAGATGGAGATCGTGGCGCTGGACCTCGACGATGCTGTCGTGATTCTCCACGTCATGCCTACAGGCTTGCGGAGGTAGTGATGAGCAAGGCCGGCACGTACCGACTCGCCGTCGACGTCCCCGAATCCGAGGTGCTGCACGACAGTCAAGGCCGGGTCGTCGATGAGGCCTACGTACACGGGGCGGTCGTTGAGGCACTGGCTCGCGTGCGCGGACGGGGGCGTCCGTCACTGTCTGAGTCGGGTGAGTCCCCACTGTTGCGGGTGCGGCTGAGTCGAGAGCTCGACGAGGCGGTACGCAAGGCCGCTGATGATGCGTGCGCGTCCCGATCGGAGTGGGTCCGCAAGGTACTGGACCAGGCGACCCACCGGACCGGCTGAGCCCGGCGTCCGTTGGTCCGGGTTGCTAACGGGATTGCTAACAGAGCTGTCAGCACCATCTGGCACGTGAGCGCACCAGCCGGACAGGGTAGGTGCACAGAGCAGCACGAGTTGAGCGTGGACGGACCGGTCAGCACTCATGATCACGATTCCCTCAGCCCTACGGATCAAGAGGTTGGGGGTTCGAATCCCTCCGAGCGCACCGCAAAACCGCAGGTCAGCGGATCTGCCAGCCCTTCGGGCGCGCTGGCTCATTCGAGAGCTGCCAACGAAGCCCTCCGGCAGCGCCTAGGTTGAGCGGCGGTCGGGCACCCCGTTCAGACGCCAGATCCGGATGGCGCCGGGCGAGGAGTACTGGCCCGCTTACTCCCTGCCGCGAGCAACAGCAGCACGACCCCAGAGATGCCCAGCCCGCACGCGACAGCCAACCAGGACAACACGGCCGATGACGTGCCAGCACCGATCGGCCGGTACTGGACCAGTGAGGTGAAGACGTCCTGCGTCTGGCTGGCCTTGTCTCCGTTGCGGGTGTCATCCCATGCCACCAAGGTCAGCGCGTCCAAGGCGACCATCCCGGGAGCCTGCCGGATGTCGGCGTTGCCGTACCAGACTCCCGTTCGACGCCCAACAGATTGATCTGTGATCCTGAGGTTGCTCGACCACGTCGCGCCGTTGTCCTGTGACGTTGTCATGTATACGTCATTAGCGAAGTTGCCGTCACTATTTCGAAAGTCCCACCAGGCGACCTCGACCCGCCCGTCGGGAGCAACTGCTACCTCAGGGTGATACTGCCCGGTCAAAGCGTCGGACGGATCGTCGCTCAACCTCTTCGGCTCGCTCCAGGTTTCGCCACCATCGGTTGACCGTTCGTAGTAGACGTCGTGAACCCACTTGACCTTCTCGGGCGTCTCAGACTCATACACGAGATGCAGGGTTCCTTGACGATCTCCCGCACGGGACCACTCCAAAGCCGGATAGCGGAATGTCTCCGTTGCGGGACTGAGTTCTCTCACCGAGAAGCTCTGGCCCCCGTCCGTCGAGGTGGACAGGAAGACCGCTGTGTTGTCCATCTGCGGACCCCCACCGAAACGGGCGTTCCAGATCGCATAAAGCTTTCCATCGTCATCGACTGTCAGGTCCGGCCAGTAGTACTTGATGTCGCCTACATCTGGCACGTCCTCCATCTTGGCGGCTTTCGCCAGACGTTCACGGTTCGCGTCGTCCTCGAAGTACTTGGCGGTCAGGTCCACCGGCTCGGAGAAGCTCTTGCCTGCGTCGGTCGAGACTGCCATCACCGGCAGCTCGCGGTCTCGATAGGTCGCCTTCCAGCCGAGGTAGACGATGTCCTCGTTGCCGCTGGCCGTGTCGATGACCAGGCTCGACACCGGACGGTTGTTCTCCTGGCGGTCGCCCTTCAAACCGCGGGCGTCGCGGACGACAGTCGTTTGCCAGGAGTCGCCGAGATCCGTCGATCGGGCCACGATGGGGCTGACGTTGCCCCGCCAGCCTCCACCTTGGCCGATGGGCCAGTCGCTGAGCGTGTCCTGGACGTCCCATCCCGCGTAGGCGTAGTAGAGCGCGCTGTCGCGACCAAATGCGGCGACCGCTTGCGGAGGTCCTGTCTCGGTCTGGAAGCAGAAGGGGTATCCCTCCCGGATTGGAGAAGTCGCGGGAGGATCCCAGGTGCGACCACGGTCCTGAGACCGCAGGAGCCCGCACGTTCGGGATCGGATCTCTGCCGTAGCGGCAACGATGACCTGCGGGTTGTCCGGATCCACAGCGATGGTCGGAGCCGAGTACATCCGGGCAGGGTTTCGATCGTCGTTGGTGGCCTGGACAGCCTGCAGCACACGAGGGGTCTCAGCCGCAACTGACCCACCAATCAACAGCACCTGGGTGAGCAAGGCGACCGTCGCGCCGGCGCAGGCCTGCCATCGGTTCACGATTGTGTCCCACGGGAAGACTTGCGCCGCTGGAGCACGAGCCCGTAGAAGGCGAGGGTCAGCAGACTCATGACCCCCATCGTTGCCAAAGCGAGTCGCACGAACTCGCCGACCGAGAAAGGATCCGACTCGATCAAGCCGCCTGGTCTCTCTTCTCTTTGAAACTCCGCGGGGATGCCTATAGGAGGACCCCCTGGCCCCACGATCGTCACGGCTGCCTGTCCTGGAAATCGACTTGGCTTGCCCTCGGCGTCCTGCTGCACTGCATACAACACAGATCGCCCGAAGGCAGTGCCCACAGGGATCTGCACTGTGCCCTTGATGATATTGTCCATGCTCGGCTGGAGTTCTGCCAAAATCTGACCGTCGATACTTCCCAGGCGGATGAAGGCGGTTTCGGTGTAGGAGAAGCCGCTCACCTCGACTGTGTCACCCGCTGCGACCTCCTGCCTGGCAATTTCCAATATCGAGAAGTTGTGGCGGGCCGACGCGGGAGTCTGCACGAATGCAAAGGTCACTGCGCCAAGCACGAGCACGATGAGAAGCCTAGGGGCAACCATATGAGCCTTTCGTCCGATGAACCCCGTGTCATCGCAGGAGGAAATCATGCCCCCGGCCTGCTGTCATCTCTGGCGGTGGTGAAAGTTCTGCGCCGATTGACGATGACCAACAGCACCATGCCCACCCCTAGGCCTAGCGCTGTCCCGGCGGCGATGAGTGCCCAGCTCGGAACGGAGTCCCCTTGGCTGGCGGCTGCGAGCCCGTCCCGCGGGAGGCTGGCAAAATATGCATCCTCGGATTGCGTTTCGTTGCTTCCGGCTCTCGGATCCTGCCAAGTGAAATAGACGGTGTCGTCGCTGGAGGCGATTCCCATCGCTACGGAAGCATTGACGTTGTTTGACCACACGCCGAGGGCGCGGTCGATGGCCCGATCGTTGATCTTGATGTTGCGGGAGAATGTGCGGCCTTGATCTGAGGAAGAGCTGTAGTACACATCAAGAAGCCCTCGGTCGCGTCCTGGGCTCGCCGGCGGACGCGGGCTGTTGCGGGCATCGTTCCACGCCACATCGAGGCGGCCATTGGGGGCGATGGAGATACCTGGCAGTGAATGGTTGATGGCGCCATCTGCGTCGTCATTCACCGTCTTCCGCGGTCCCCACGTCTTGCCGCCGTCCGTGGAGGCGCGCAGGTAGATGTCGGTCCGGTCGCGTCCGTCACCTGTGAGGGCAAAGTTCATGGGGTCTTTCGTGCTGTACCAGGCTATATAGACGGCCTCAGAATTTCGATCTGCGGCGATCACGGGTGGCCGGTAGTACGCCTGCACGCCCGGGTCGATCGGCGTGCGGTCCCAGGTCTTTCCGTGATCGGCAGAGCGCACGTAGTAGATGGGAACCGGTTCCGCTCGGGCGATCGGAATGGGAAGACTTGGGCTGGCCAAGGGCTTTCCGAACCCCTTCGACCAGTAGGCCGCGTGCACAGTTCCGTCCTGACCGACACTGATCCACGGGTGCTCACTTCCCTGCAAGTTGCTGATGTCGAACGGTTCAGCGAATGTCTTCCCGCCGTCCGCCGAAGCGGCCACGACGGCCTTGACCGGTTCCTTCGGGCTCTGCCACTCCCCTTGCGCCCAACCGACATAGACCCGGTTCGGGTCGGAGGGGTCGACGGCGCCAACCGGAGCGTAGTTGTAGCCGCGGTGAGGATCCTCCTTTGGCCCTTCATACACGAGCCGGACATCGAAAGAGCGTCCCCCGTCGGTGGAGCGAGCCAGATAGACGTTACGGGGCACGAATGACCGAGTGCGGGGGAACTCAGCAGTTGGGACCCTGGTTTCACTCAACAAGGCCTTCGGATCATTCGCGGTCGTGACCACATACAAGATTCCCTCCGCATCAAAGAATGGCATGACGTGGGGTCCGTACTCCGAACCGATCGAGCAATCTGTGAAGGGTTTGACATGGATATAGCCCCCTTGAAACCACGTGCGCCCGTCGTCGGTCGAGATGTTCACTGCGCAGTTTCGCGACCCCCGTACATCTACCTCCGCTACTACCAACTCGCCGTTCTTTGGGCTTCTTGCGATCAAGGGCGTGGCGTGCGCGCGCACCGGGTTCGGGTTCGAGGTGACCTGTACACTCCCGGTCGGAACTAGCGCCTTGTCATCCTGCGCCGAAGCCGGAGCGACCAGCAGGAAACAAGCAACCAGTGCAACAACGTGGGGCAGTCTTCTCACGGCGAACGCCTCCAAGTTAAGCTATCCACCGCAGAAAGATAGTCACATCCCGTGACAACGGCGGCCGAAGCATGGCCTCGAGCCGTCTCGAAGTCAAGCCTGCCCGATAGGCAGATTGCCAGTCTGTCTGGCGGGGAACAGGTTGAGAAAGCCCGCAGATTCTTTAGCCCTGAACCAAAGCAGCCAACCCCCTGTCGTAGGGGCGGTCAATACTGGAGTCGAACACCTAGCCGTGCTGGCGGCCACGTTCGAGCCCGCCGTCGCGCCGACCCCGCCGATCGCGAGCCTGCACGGTTACTGCGGACGAAGAGTGTCTGAGCCTGTGTTGGCATTGCTAACGGGATTGCTAACAGAGCGGTCAGCAACCATCCGGGCAGACTGCGGCCAAGGCCGCCTCGCGCTCAGCTTCTGGCCCGGCGCTCATCCCATTCTTCGCAGGTGCGTCAGGCGATGCGCCGGACTCGGTTGACGGTGAGACCGTGCTGGTCGAGCTCGGGGATGCGGCCGGCGAACTGCGTCAGGTGCGGTGTCGCGAGGTGCGCGTCGAGGTCGGCGCCCGACTGGCAGTTCTCGTAGAACAGGAAGAGGTCGGGGTCCTCGATCTCTGGTGCAGGTCGTAGTTGATGTAGCCCTTCTCCTTGCTGGTCGGCTCGACGAGCACTTCGAGTGCCGAACGGAGTTCGTCCCGCCTGCCGGGTGCCGCGCGCATGTAGGCGATCACGGTGAGCAAGTCTCGGCGGTCATCGGTCGGTGTGGGCACGCGGGCCTCCCAGGGGACGAGCTGTCGGCACTGGTCCGGCCGGCGCAGGACGGGCACGACGCCATGAAACGCCCGCCGTGGCGAACACGCCCGCCCGCGCTACGTTGGCCGACATGGGAAGCGCCGCCGACCCCAGCGCTCGTCGGGAGGTGGCGGCCGGCATGGCTGAGGCGGCTGCCGCCTGGTTGGACACGCTCAACAGCGCCCAGCGGGTCACCGCGACCGGCGCCGTACCCGCCGACGACGCGACCGACGCGGAGCGGCGCCGCTGGTTCTACACGCCGACAGACCACGGCGGACTGACCTTCCACGAGCAGCAGCCGGTGCAGCAGCGGGCGGCGATGCGACTTGTCTCCACCGGGCTGTCCACCCCGGCGTACGTCACGGTTGCAACGATCATGGGGCTGGAGAACGTCCTCGACCAGAGCGAGGGGTTTCGGGCCGTGTTCGACCGCCAGCGGGGGCGTGACCCCGGGCTCTACTACCTGCGGGTGTTCGGCGCACCGGACGGCGCCCATCCCTGGGGCTGGCGGTTCGGCGGCCACCACGTCTCGCTCAACAGCCTGGTCGTCGCCGGTGAGCTGGTGAGCACGACGCCGTGCTTCCTGGGCGCCGACCCGGCCTCGGCCCCGCTGCTCGGCGGCGCCGTCAACCGCCCGCTCGCCCGTGTCGAAGACCTGGCGCGAGACCTCGTCAGGTCGCTGCCGGGCGAGCTGGCGGGACGTGCCGTGCTGCTCCCGCGCGCGCCCTCGGACCTCGTCACTGCCAACCGCGCATACGTGTCGGAGGGGGACCGGGTCATCCCGCTGACCGGCGTCTGGCGGGACGAGCGGTTCGCCGACCCCGTCGCGCAGGCCAAGCTGCAGACGTCGAGCGACGCCATCGACGCCGCCACCGGGTACACCGAGGCCGACCACACGGCCGTCTCCTACACCGACGCGCCCAGGGGCGTTCCGGCCGGTGAGCTGGACGCCGAGCAGCGGGACATGCTGCGGGCACTTCTCGGCACCTACCTCGACCGCGTGCCACCCGGGGTGTCACCCCTGTCGCAGTACGACGATGACGCAGCACTCGACGCCGTGCACCTCGCCTGGGCCGGCCCCACCGAACCCGGTGCGCCGCACTACTACCGAGTGCAGGGGCCCGGGCTGCTCCTCGAGTGGGACAACACGCAGCGCGGCGCCAACCACGCACACTCGGTCTGGCGTGACCCCGCCGCCGACTTCGGGCTCGATGTGCTGGCTCGGCACCGCGCCGCGCACCACTAGCTCGGACGCCGCTGGCTTGTGCAACGACGAGAACCTAGACGCAGAGCACGAGCTTCCCGCGGACGGAGCCTTCGACCAGCAGCTGCAGGGCTTCCGGGCCGGACTCGAGCGTGAGGACCCGGTCGACGGCGGGCGTCACCTGGCCCCCGTCGATGAGGTCGGCCAGCGCCGCCAGGTCCGCGGCGTTCTCCTTGCACACGAACGTCCCGAGCCGTTGCCGCAGCAGCGGCGAGAGCAGCGTCGCGCCGAGCTGGCGTTGCAGGCCGCCGAGCACGCGGCCGCCGGACTCGCCCCCAACGATGACGAGGGTCCCGGTGCGAGTCAGGGCCGTGCGAAGGCGGGACACCGAAGTGTTCCCGCCGACGTCGAGAACAACGTCATAGCGACGACGCGGCAGCACGTCAATGGTGTAGTCGAGCACGGTGTCGGCACCGAGCGAGCGGACGAGGTCGAGCTTCGCGGTGCTGGCGATGCCGGTGACGACCGCGCCGTGCGCCTTGGCGATCTGCACGGCGTACGAGCCGACGCCGCCGCTCGCGCCGATCACGAGCACCTGCTGCCCGGGCTGGACCCGCCCGTGGTCGCGGACGGCCTGCAGCGCCGTCGTCGCCGACACGGGGACGGCGGCAGCCTGCTCGAAGGTCAGCGTCGCGGGCTTGGGTGACAGCCTGCTCTCAGAGGCGCGGGCGTACTCGGCGAAGGTGCCGTGGCCGGTGCCGTACACCTCGTCGCCGACGCTGAACCGCGTGACGCTGCTGCCGATGGCTTCGACGACGCCGGCGAGGTCGCCGCCGACGACGGGGTTTTTTGGTGCACGGAATCCGAAACCGGCCAGGCGGATCGGGTACGGCAGGCCGGTCACGATGTGCCAGACGCCGCGGTCGACGCCCGCGGCACGGATCCGGACGAGCACCTCGTCGGCGCCGATGACGGGGACCGCCACCTGGCCGACCCGCAGGACTTTCGACGGCGCGCCGTAGCGGTCGCGCAGGATGGCGCGCATCGTCCCGGTCGCTGCCGGGGACGTGCTCGCGCGTTGCGGGGTGGTCATGGTTGCTCCTTCGGGCAGTTGGCTTACGGTGTAACCCTGTTGTACCCTTACGCCGTAAGCCTGTCAAGCGATCGGGAGGACGAAGGTGCCGGCACGCGAGAGGCAGCAGGCTCGGCCGCGGCTGAGCCGTGAGCGCGTGCTGCAGGCCGCCGTCACGCTCGCGGACGAGGCGGGCATCGAGGCGCTGTCGATGCGCAAGCTCGGCGAGCAACTCGGCGTGGAGGCCATGTCGCTGTACAAGCACGTGGCCAACAAGGACGACCTTCTCGACGGCATGGTGGACGGCGTCTTCGCCGAGATCGAGCTCGGGTCGGGCGAGCGGAGCTGGCACGCCGCGATGCGACATCGAGCCGTGTCCGTGCGCGAGGTCCTCAAGCGTCACCCATGGGCGGTGCCGCTGATGCAGTCACGTGCCAACCCGGGGCCGAGCACGCTCGGGCACCTGGACGCGCTCATCGGCATCCTGCGCGGCGCCGGCTTCTCGGTCGTGCTGACGGCGCATGCACTGTCGGTCATCGACGCCTACGTCTACGGCTTCGCGATGCAAGAGAAGGCGCTTCCCTTCGACACCGAGGAGCGCAGCATCGAGGTGGTGGAGCAAATCCTCGCGACTATGCCGTCCGACGAGTGGCCGCACCTGGTGGAGTTCTCACGCGAGCACGTGCTCAAGCCGGGCTACGACTACGGCCACGAGTTCGAGTGGGGCCTCGACCTCGTGCTCGACGGCCTGGAGCGGGCTCGGCGTCGACGCTGACCGCGTGTCGTGCAGACGCGCCCGCCTGGTAGGAGCGCCGGACCACCCCGTCGGGCGTACGGGTGAGCGCCCCGTCTCAGGTCAGCCGGTCAAGGACGCCGGTCTGGGCCAGCATGGCGAAGCGATCGGGGACTCCCCAGTGCTCCACGATGCGGCCGTCGACGATGCGAGCGACATCGAGCACCGTGATGTCCACCGGACGACCGTTCGGGGGGCCGAAGTACGGCCCGGTGGCCGTGCCCTGTGCACGTACCCGGACCCAGATCGTGTCGCCGCTCTCCACCGAGTCCTCGATCGTGAACGCGATGTCGGGCACCGCAGCGTGGACCTGGCGGATCGCCTCCTTGACCTGCTCCACGGCGCTGGGACCCTCACCCGTCAGGGCGAACTGGTGCTCGATCAGTTGGGGGGAGAGGAGTTGGTCAGCGACGCTCTCGTCACCGGTGGCGAAGCCCTCGTCGAAGATGCGGCGCATCACGGTGAAGGCTTCGGAGCGGTCTGCGTCCAGCGGGGGATCGGTCAAGGGTGTCTACTCCGCTTTCGGTACGAAGCGAAAGATCCTGTCGCTGATCTGCGAGCGATGGTTGGAACAGGCACGAGCCCAGGAGCTGGCCGGGGAGGTCTTCGCCGAACCGGATCCCTACCGCCGGTTGCGGTCCGCCGCACACTGGCTCCGCGCCCTGTACGGCGCCGGGTTCGACGTTGTGATGATCTTCGAAGCTGCGACCGACGAGAGCCCCGAGACTCGCGCGCTGCTGCGGTCGAAGCTCGCCGGCCGCAACGAGGTGATGGACGCCATGATCGCCTCGCTGGACGGGCGGTTGCGCGTCTCGGTGCGTGAGGCGCAGGCGGTTTACCGGGCACTGGCTGCCCCCGGCGTGTACCGCGAGCTGGTGGTGGAGTCCGGCTGGACCGAGGACGACTTCGAGCGGTGGTTGGGTGATGCGCTCGAAAGGCACCTGTTCGGACTGGACGTCATCAGTGCTCCGCGGC
>JALZIL010000346.1 GCA_030860305.1 Actinomycetota bacterium | reverse complement strand
CCACCACGCAGCTGCCGACGTCACCGCCGGTGAGTACGGCTACGACCTCCATTACTTCCGCCGCATGTGCGCGGCGCGAGCGGTCGACTGCGTGCAGGTCGACGTGACCCGCTGCGGCGGGATCACCGAGTTGCTGCGGGTCGCCGGAGTCGCGGCGTCCCATGGCCTGGATGTTTCCGGGCACTGCGCGCCCCATCTCCACCTGGGCGCCTTGATGTCAATCCCCAACCTGCGCCACCTCGAATGGTTCCACGACCATGTGCGCATCGAGTCCATGCTGTTCGACGGCACGCTCGACCCATCCGGGGGCTCCCTGCGCCCCGCCGAGGACACAGCCGGCCACGGGCTGAATCTGGGCCTGGACCGGGCCGAGCCTTACCGCATCACCGGATGACCTGAAACCCGCTACCGGACAATGAGGCGGAGACGTGATTCTCAGTGAGGTAATCGAGAGCATCGGGAAGATCATCGACGGCCTCGGCGTGGCAGTCATCGTGATCGGTTTCCTGATAGCCACCGCTGGGTGCGGACTGTCCTTGAGACGCCAACCCGGATCGGCCGTCTACTCGACCTACCGTCGGCGGCTCGGCCGGGCGATTCTGTTGGGACTGGAATTCCTCGTGGCAGCGGACATCATCCGCACGGTCGCCGTCGACCCGAGTCTCGAGAGTGTTGCCGTCCTCGGCGGCATCGTTGCGATCAGGACGTTCCTCAGCATTGCCCTGGAACTCGAGATCAATGGCCGTTGGCCTTGGCAGCCCCGCGCCGCTACGAAACCTTCTACAGGCTGAGATCCGGGTCGAAGTGCGGCACTCCGACCGCGGTGATCAGCGCCGGCTGCGGCCGGACAGTCGTCGCTTGGCCCGGGTCAATGCCTGGGGAGAGGTCTGCAGCAAGTCCAGGACCGCCTGCTCGATCTGACCGTGGGTCACCCCGTCGCCTAGGGAGATGCCCTGCCGAACCACCCGGAACGTGGGC
Source organism: Actinomycetota bacterium (assembly GCA_030860305.1). Next base: position 1,225 of record JALZIL010000346.1, on the reverse strand, counting down.
GAGATGGTGACCCCATCCTCGAACAGATCGATGACGCGCGGGTCCACGTAGGAGGCCCGAGCAACGGTGGGGGTGTTCCCGAGGTAGCTGGCGACCTCGTGCATCGCCGCGGCAACAGCGCGTTTCCGAGCCGTCTTGGACTCGCTCGTCGCGTTCTGGCCGGCCAGCGATACAGCGGCGAGCACGGTGCCGTGCCAGGTTCGGAAGTCCTTGGCCGAAACGTCGTCCCCGACGGTCTCCTTGACGTAGGCGTTGATATCCGTCGAGGAGATGTCTCGCCACTTCGTCCCCTCCTGGTAGGCAAGGAGTTCCCGTCCGCCGCCGCGCCGCCTTCTCAGCACTGCTATCGCGTCTCGTACCGGCTCGTCGGCCAAGGCGATCAGGCGCTCCTTGCCTGACTTCGCGACGTACTCGAAGACCACCGAGCCGTCCTCGATGCGGACATGCTTTTTCTCGATGGTCGCCAGGCCATAACTTCCGTTCTCCTCGGCGTATGCCTCGCCGCCGATCCGGAAGAACCCGAGGTCGAGCAGCCGGAAGGCAGCCGCCAGAGCCCGTTCCCGAGGCATTCCGTCAAGCGCCAGATGTTGCGCGACCATGCGACGCGCCTTGGGCAGTCGGGCTGCGACGATCAGGACCCGATCGTGCTTGCTCTTGTCACGCTGCTCACGCCATTTTCGGTGATACATGTACTGTCGCCGGCCCGCGTCGTCAGTGCCGACCGCCTGGATGTGCCCGTTGTCCGCGGGACAGATCCACAGCTCGTTCCAGGCCGGCGGGATGACCAACTGTCTGCACCGCAGTGCGGCATCCGTGCTCAACCGGTCCCCGTCCTCGTCGAGATAGACGAAGCCCTTCCCGCTGCGGCGCCGGGTCCAGCCGGGCGTGTTCGGCGATACGGTCCGCAGTCGAGGCATACGCAATTTTTACGCCGTAAGCGCAGCCCAGTCGAGCCGTCGTTGGCTAAGCACCGACCCGGGTAGAGCAGTCGGCTGCGGCCGATGTAGATCAATTTCGGTCCGCTGGTGTCGACTTGGCCGAAAGGTCTTGCGGTGAACGACGATTCTGAGTGTGCTGAGACCGAGGTCGGGGTCGGATTCGGAGGTCTTCCAGGATGAACGAACTGAAGAAGGGCGCCAGGATCACCGGGCAACAGCGCGATGATCTGGCTGTTGACTTCGGAAAGCGCTACCAGGCAGGCGAAAGCGTACGGTCCCTAGCGTCC
>JALZIL010000339.1 GCA_030860305.1 Actinomycetota bacterium | reverse complement strand
CGTACCGGCGGCAGCGGTCGCTCAGGGCTTGCGCTCCTATCAGCCGGGTCCGCATCGCAACTCCGAGATCTGCACGGTGGACGGTGTCGCCTATGTGGACGACTCCAAGGCGACGAACCCGCACGCCGCCCGGGCGTCACTGTCGGCCTATTCCGACGTGGTCTGGATCGCCGGCGGGCTGCTGAAGGGCGCCGAGGTCGACGATCTCGTGATCGCGGTACGTGATCGGCTGCGTGCCGTCGTCCTACTCGGCGCCGACCGGGCGGTGATCGGGCAGGCCCTGGCGCGACACGCGCCCGACGTCCCGGTCATGGACGTCAGCACCAACGACGATGGGGCGATGATCGAGGTCGTCCGGGCTGCCGCGGCCGCGGCCCGCCCCGGTAGCACGGTGCTGCTGGCACCAGCTGCAGCCTCGATGGACATGTTCCTCGACTACGCCGCACGGGCCGAAGCGTTCGCACGAGCCGTGGAAGAGCTGCCTCGAGAGCCGGCGACATGACGCTGGTCAGTTCCGGTCCCACCGCACATGTGGTTACCCGGCCGACCGGGCGGCCGGCGCCGGGGGACCGGCCGATGACCTCCTTCCATCTCGTGCTGGCCGCGGGTGGGGCGCTGTTGCTGATCGGTCTGATCATGGTGTTCTCGGCGACCAGCGTGGATTCGCTGCAGGAGAACGGGTCCGTCTACGCCAGCTTCAGCACGCAGGTCGCCTTCGCCGGACTGGGCCTGGTGGCCTTCTGGATCGCGCTGAGGATCCGACCGACCCTGCTCCGCCGGATCGCCGGTCCGGGCATGCTGATCGCCCTGCTGCTGCTGGTCCTCGTGCTGATTCCGGGTATCGGGAAGGAGTACAACGAGGCCAGGCGCTGGTTCGAGATCGGGCCGCTGAGCCTGCAGCCCTCTGAGTTGGCCAAGCTCGCCTTTGTCGTGTGGGGCGCTGACCTGCTGGTGCGCAAGCGCAAACTGATCGACCGCTGGCCGCACCTTCTCGTCCCGCTCGTCCCGGCCGGTGTCCTGCTGGGCGCGCTGGTCCTGATGCAGCCCAATCTCGGCACCGCACTGGTCTTCTTCCTGATCCTGTTCTCCCTGCTGTGGTCGGTCGGGGCGCCGGCCCGTCTGTTCGTGATAATGGGCACGGCGCTGGTCGCCGCGGTAGCCGTGATGATCGCCGTGGAGCCCTACCGAGCTGCCCGCCTGACCGGGTTCCTCGACCCCTTCGCCGATCCCCAGGGGGCCACGCTGCAGGCTGCCAACGGGCTCTACGCCCTGGCCACCGGAGGGTGGTGGGGGGTGGGTCTGGGCAACAGCCGGATGAAGTGGGGGCTGCTACCCGAGAAGGACAGCGATTTCATTTTCGCGATCATCGGCGAGGAACTCGGTTTCGCCGGCTGCTTGCTCGTGCTGGCCCTCTATGGCCTGCTGGCCTATGCCGGCATCCGGGTCGCACGACGGACCAACGATGGATTCATCCGGCTCGCCGCCGCCGCCATCACGGTCTGGTTGATCGGTCAGGCGCTGATCAACGTCGGGTACGTGGTCGGGCTGCTGCCGATCACCGGGCTCCCCCTGCCGCTGATTTCCTCCGGGGGCACGTCCCTGGTGCTGACCATGTTCGCTGTCGGCGTCCTGGCCAATTTCGCCCGCCACGAACCGGCAGCAGTGGCCTACCTCAAGCGCCGTCGCCGAAGCTGGTGGGCCCGGCTGATGGCGTCGGTGCCGCGAAGCGCTGATTCCGAGCGCCGGCCACCTCGGCTCCGGCACGTGGCAGCCAGCAGAGCCGCGCGCGCGGCACCGCGCGTACGGGGAGGCACGTCTGGCCGGCAGCGCGGCACGCAACGATGAGTTCCCGGCGAATCGTGCTCGCCGGTGGAGGAACCGCTGGTCACATCGAACCGATGCTGGCCGTCGCCGACGCCTTAAGGGCCGGTGATCCCCGCGGGCAGCTCACCTGCCTGGGTACGGCTCGGGGGCTCGAGGTCAAGCTCGTCCCTGCTCGCGGATACGAGCTGCGGCTGATCCCACCGGTTCCTCTTCCGCGCAAACCGACCCTTGATCTGCTACTCGTGCCCGGGCGGCTGTGGAACTCGGTGCGGGTGTGCGGCCAGATCCTGCACACCGTCCGGGCCGAGGTGGTGGTCGGGTTCGGTGGTTACGTGGCACTTCCCGCCTACCTGGCAGCGCGCCG
>JALZIL010000328.1 GCA_030860305.1 Actinomycetota bacterium | reverse complement strand
CCGACGTCGACGTGGAGATGCCGTAGGGGGTCGAACCCAGGCGGCCGGGATCGCTAAGTTTCCGTTGTGGCCGTTCCCCCGCTGACCAGGCAGCAGCGAGCTGACGCCTTGGCCAAGGCGGCGGCCGCACGCAAGGACCGCTCCGAGCTCCGGGCCAAGCTGCGCAGCGGCAACCTGAGTCTGTCCGAACTCCTGGACAGCTCAGCCACGAGCGACGATGCAACAGTGACCAAGATGCGCGTCTCGGCCCTGCTGGAGGCTCTGCCCGGGGTGGGTAAGACTCGTGCCGCGCAGATCATGGAACGTCTGGACATCGCGGCCAATCGTCGCGTCGGCGGACTTGGCGTCCACCAACGACGCGCCCTGCTGGCTGAGTTCGAGCGCCGGGCAAATGCCCAGCGGGTACGGACGAACTCCCGTACCTCCCGGCTGGACGTGACGGCCCAGAAATCCGCGACCGACAACGAGTCGTGAGCGCCGCGAGACCGACTCCGGGCCGCCTGACCGTTCTGTCCGGACCCTCCGGAGTGGGCAAGGGCACGGTCATCGAGGCGATCCGCCGCAAGTACCCCGAGATCTGGGTGTCGGTCTCGGTGACCACCCGATCGGCCCGCCGAGGGGAGATCCCCGGCCAGACCTATCACTTCATCGACGGCCTGGATTTTGATGACCTGATCGCGCGGGGGGAGCTGCTGGAGTGGGCTGACTACACCGGCCGCCGTTACGGCACGCCCAGAGTTCCGGTCGAGGAGATGCTGGCCTCGGGTCGGCCCGCGCTGCTGGAGATCGACCTCGACGGGGCGCGCCAGATCCGGCACGAGCTGCGCGGCACCCAATTGGTGTTCCTCGCACCGCCGACCTGGGAGGAGTTGGTCCGGCGGCTGGCCGGGCGGGGATCGGACTCCGACGAGCAGGTGGCCAAGCGACTGGCCAAAGCGCGGGAGGAGATGGATGCAGCCGTTGAGTTCGACGTGGTCCTGGTCAATGACGACGTGGACCGGGTGGCCGACGCACTGGCCAAACTGATCCTGTGACCGACTGATTCCCATTGGAGTCAAGGACCCCTTGAACCAATAGGTTTGGCACAAGGCGTCCCTGTGCCAAACGTGAATCCCCGGCACTTGGTAGTCTGGGGAGGCATCCCGCGCACCGGCACCTCACAGAGTCTTTCCTGAGGGCAAACCGGGGGTGCCACTCCGTTAGCCCCCGAACAGATTGGTCGACAGTGTCCGGTGTCGCCGCCGCTCCCGAAGGCATCACGAACCCCCCGATCGACGAACTCCTTGAGAAGACCAGCTCCAAGTATGGGCTGGTGATCTTCGCGGCCAAGCGCGCCCGGCAGATCAACGCCTACTACAGCCAACTCGGTGAGGGTCTCCTCGAGTACGTCGGCCCGCTGGTCGACACCGCACCGCAGGAGAAGCCGCTCTCGATCGCCCTGCGCGAGATCAACGAGAACCTGCTCGTCCACGAGCAGGGCGAAGCCTAACCGCCGACCGCGCCATGTCCCGCGTCGTCCTCGGAATCGCCGGCGGCATCGCGGCGTACAAGTCGGCGTTCCTGCTGCGGCTACTGACCGAGGCAGGACACGACGTCCGGGTCGTCCCGACGGCCAGCGCGCTTCGCTTCGTCGGCGCTGCCACGTTCGAGGCGCTCTCGCATCACCCCGTCAGTTCCGAGGTCTTCGACGATGTCGACCAGGTCGCCCACGTCCGGATCGGCCAGGAGGCCGACCTGATCGTGGTCGCGCCGGCCACCGCCGACCTACTTGCCCGCACCGTCCACGGCCGGGCCGATGACCTGCTTGCGGCGACCTTGCTGGTCGCCCGGTGCCCGGTCCTGCTCGCCCCGGCCATGCATACCGAGATGTGGGAAAACCCGGCAACGACGGCCAACGTAGCGACCTTGCGAGAGCGTGGTGTGCTGGTCCTGCCGCCGGCCGACGGGCGGCTGACCGGCGCGGACACTGGCCCCGGTCGAATGCCCGAACCCGCCGAGATAGCCGACCTGGTCGAGTTGGTGCTGCTCGCCGGTCCGGAAGCCCTCCGCCCGGACCTGATCGGCCGCAGGGTCCTGATCAGCGCGGGCGGCACCCGCGAGCCCCTGGATCCGGTCCGGTTCCTGGGCAACCGATCCAGTGGCAAACAGGGTCTCGCCCTGGCCCGGGTGGCGGCCGCACGAGGGGCCGACGTCACGCTAGTGGCGGCGAATGTGGATGCCCCGCCGCCCGCGGGCGTTCGGCTGATCGCCGTGTCGACCGCCGACCAACTGCGTGCCGAGATGCACCGCGAGGCCAAGCAGGCAGATGTCGTGATGATGGCGGCCGCCGTGGCGGATTTCAGGCCGACAGTGGTCAGCGACGGCAAGATCAAGAAGGGTTCCAGCGATCCGGAGCCGGTCGCCTTGACCCGTAACCCGGACATCCTGCGCGAACTCGTTAGCGACCGGCACCCGGGCCAGGTCGTGGTGGGCTTCGCTGCCGAGACCGGAGACGCCGACGGGACGGTTCTCGACCATGCGGCAGCCAAGTTGATCAACAAGGGTGTGGACGTGCTCGTCGTCAACGAGGTCGGCGCTGACATGGCCTTCGACCGGCCGGACAACGCCGCGACCATCCTTTCGGCCGATGGCGGGCAGACGTCCGTGCCGCGCGGGCCCAAGGCGGTTTTGGCCGCCCGGCTGTGGGACATCGTTACTGCTCGGCTGGCCGATCCAGGATCGGGTCTCAGCTAGACTGCGACGACCTCACGGCAGCGTCGGCCCAGCCATTTCTCGCGCCCGCCTGCCCACTCCAGCCGCTGGGAGAACCCCACTTGTCACGCCGCCTGTTCACCTCCGAGTCCGTCACCGAAGGACACCCGGACAAGATCGCCGATCAGATCTCCGACACCATCCTCGACGCCCTCCTGACCCAGGACGCGGCGAGCCGGGTGGCTGTCGAGACCATGGTGACCACCGGACTCGTGCACATCGCCGGCGAGGTGACCACGTCTGCGTACGTAGAGATCCCCAAACTGGTGCGTCAGACCATCCTCGACATCGGCTACGACTCGTCGAAGAAGGGCTTCGACGGCGCGAGCTGCGGGGTCAGCGTGTCGATCGGCGCGCAGTCGCCAGACATCGCCCAGGGCGTCGACAATGCCTATGAGGCGCGAACCAGGGAGTCGTCGGGCCAAGCAGCGCAGGCCTATGAAACGCGGACCAACGAGTCGGACGGAATCGGAGCGCGATCCCACGAGGTGCGTGCGAATGAAACCCGTACCGGTGAATCCGCCGAAGAGAACGCGATCGCCCGCCAGGGCGCCGGTGACCAGGGCCTGATGTTCGGCTACGCCTCCGACGAGACTCCCGAGCTCATGCCGCTGCCGATCGCCCTGGCCCATCGGCTGGCTCGCCGGCTCTCGGCAGTTCGCAAGGACGGCACCGTTCCCTACCTCCGTCCCGACGGGAAGACGCAGGTCACGGTGGAGTACGTCGACAACAAGCCGGTCCGCGTGGACACCGTTGTGGTCAGCTCCCAGCACGCCGAGGACATCTCGATCCCGGACCTGCTTACCCCCGACATCGCCGAGCACGTCGTCGAGCCCGAACTGGCTGCCCTGAGCCTGCCGACCGACGGGTATCGGTTGCTGGTCAACCCGACCGGCAAGTTCGTCATCGGCGGGCCGATGGGAGATGCCGGGCTGACCGGACGCAAGATCATCGTGGACACCTACGGCGGAATGGCTCGGCACGGCGGCGGCGCCTTCTCCGGCAAGGACCCGTCGAAGGTGGACCGCTCCGCCGCGTACGCCATGCGCTGGGTGGCCAAGCATGTCGTGGCCGCGGGCCTGGCCCAGCGATGTGAGGTCCAGGTGGCCTACGCCATCGGGACCGCGGCGCCGGTCGGCCTGTTCGTCGAGACGTTCGAGACCGGCAAGGTGGACGACGGGACGCTGCAAGCCGCGATCACGTCGGTCTTCGATCTGCGGCCCGGGGCGATCATCCGCGACCTCGACCTGCTCCGGCCGATCTACCGGCAGACCGCCGCCTACGGCCATTTCGGTCGCGAGGACGGCAGCTTCTCCTGGGAGCAGACACCGCGGATCGACGCGCTGCGGGCCGCCGTCGGCGCCTGACCCTGACTGTCCGAGCCGGCAGGTCTACTGAGGCTCGTGAGCACGGCAGGTCGGCACATCGCGCGGGTCTGCGTCGATTCACCCCTGACCCATCTCGATCGACTCTTCGACTACCTGATCCCGGACGAGTTCGGGGATCAGGTCACCGTCGGTTGCCGGGTCCGGGTCCGGTTCGCCGGACGGCTGCTGGATGGGTACGTACTCGACGTGCTGGCCAGTTCCGAGCACATCGGGCCACTGGCGCCCTTGGCCAGGGTCATCTCGCCCGAACCGGTCCTGTCGCCGGCGGTCGCCCGGCTGGCCCGTGCCGTGGCCGACCGTTATGCCGGGACGCTGTCCGACGTGTTGCGGTTGGCCGTGCCGCCACGACGTGCCCAGCCCGAGAAGCTGGCTGTCGTCGGCGCGGCTGCGGCACCCATCCCGCCGACTAAGGCTTGGGCGCGCTATCCACATGGCCATTCCTTTCTGACCGCGATCGCCGATGGCCGTCCGGCACGCGCGGTCTGGACGCTGGGGCCGGGTGAGGACTGGCCGGCGCGGCTGGCCGAGGCTGCCGCGACGGCTGCATCCGGCGGGCGGGGGGTCCTCGTCGTGCTGCCGGATGTACGCGACGTCGATCGGCTGGATGCCGCCCTCATCGCGCAGTTCGGGCCCAGCCCTCGGCATGCCGTCCTGACGGCCGACCTGAAGCCCGACGAGCGGTACCGCCGATTTCTGTCTGTACGCCGGGGCAGCGTCAGGATCGTCATCGGCACCCGCGCCGCCGCTTTCGCACCGGTGGCCGACCTGGGTCTGGTCGCGCTCTGGGACGACGGGGACGACCTGCACGCCGAGCCTCGGGCGCCTTATCCGCACACGCGCGAGGTCCTGTTGCTGCGCGCCCACCTGGAGAACTCTGCGGTCTTGATTGCCGGCTGGTCGCGTAGCACCGAAGCCGCTGTACTGATCGAATCCGGCTGGGCGCACGAGATCACCGCGCCGCGCGACGACGTACGGCAGGCCGCACCGCGGGTCCGGGCCTCAGGTGATGATGTCGAGCAATCCCGAGATGCGGCCGCCCGCTCGGCCCGGCTGCCGAGCCTGGCGCTGCGGGTGGCCCGAGAGACATTGGCCGCAGGCGCACCGGTCCTGGTACAGGTGCCGCGTCGCGGTTACGTCCCGAGCCTGGCCTGTGACCACTGCCGTACCCCCGCCCGCTGCCGGCGTTGCGCCGGGCCGCTGGGCCAGTCATCGGCCGGCGCGGCTGCTGCCTCCTGCTGCTGGTGCGCCCGACCGGCCACGGCGTGGGAGTGCCCGGTGTGTGGTGCCCGGCGGCTACGAGTCGCCGTGTCCGGTGCCGGCCGTACGTCGGAGGAACTCGGCCGCGCCTTTCCGGGCGTATCGATCCGCAACTCCGGTCGTACGGCGGCAGGCGGCGTGCTTCCCGCGGTCGAGGACGGGCCCGCGCTGGTCGTCGCCACGCCCGGTGCTGAGCCGGTCGCGGCGTCGGGATACGGCGCGGCGTTGCTGCTGGACAGCTGGGCACTGTTGGGCCGCGCTGATCTGCGCGCCGGGGAGGAGACCCTGCGCCGCTGGCTGGGGGCGGCCAGCCTGGTCCGCTCTGCGAGCGACGGTGGCCAGGTCATCGTGATGGCCGACAGCGGTCATCCGGTCGTCCAGGCCCTCATCCGCTGGGATCCGGCCGGTCTGGCCGCCCGGGAACTGGCCGAACGACGGGACCTCGGGTTTCCGCCTGCCGTACGGGTGGCCACGCTCACTGCGACCGCACCGGCCGCCGAGCAGCTGTTGGCCTCGGTGGAACTCCCGTCCTCTGCGGAAGTCCTGGGGCCGGTTCTTGTCGACGACGAGAAACGCCGTGCGCTCAGCCACCCCGGCGTCGGAGCTGGGCAGCCCGACCAAGCACTGGTGCGCTACCTCGTCCGTGCGTCGCGTGTCGAAGGCGCGGCACTGGCCCGGGCCCTGCATGCCGGGCAGGCGCTGCGCTCGGCCGCCAAGTCCAGCGAGCACGTCCGCGTCCAACTCGACCCGGTGGACATCGGCTGAGCGCCGACGTCGACGGCTCGTACAATCGCTGGCGTGAGTGTCACGCCCATTCGGCTGTTCGGCGACCCGGTGCTGCGGACGCCCGCGGACCCGGTGACCAGCTACGACAAGGAACTGCGCCGGCTGGTCAAGGACCTCAGCGAGACCATGCTCGACTCAGCCGGCGCAGGCCTGGCCGCCCCGCAACTGGGAGTCAGCCTGCGGGTGTTCAGCTATCACGTCGAGGACGAGATCGGTCATCTGATCAATCCGGTCGTGGACCTGGTCGGCGACGAGGAACAGGAGGGGGAGGAGGGCTGCCTGTCGATCCCCGGCCTGTTCTTCGACTGCAAGCGGCACATGCATGTGGTTGCCAAGGGGATGAACATGTACGGCGAACCGATCAGCATCGAGGGCAGCGAGATGATGGCGCGGTGCGTCCAACACGAGACCGACCACCTCGACGGTGTGCTGTTCATCGACCGACTCGACACCGAAACTCGGCGGCAAGCCCTGCGGGCGATCCGCGCGGCCGAGTGGAACGGCGAGCACACCGCGGTGGTCAAGGTCAGCCCGCACGGTCCGTTCGCCTTCGGTAGCGCGAGAGCGCTGCGCTGATCAGTCCTGCCGGCTCGACCACTCTGCTCGACCGGCTGCCACCCGACGCTGACGGCAACGGCGCTGATCCGGACACGGTGTTCGAGGTCTTCTCCGGCTGGTGCGACGACCAAGGCCTGACGCTCTACCCCGCGCAGACCGAGGCGCTGATCGAGCTGGTCAGCGGATCCAACGTGATCCTGTCCACGCCGACTGGCTCCGGAAAAAGTCTGGTGGCCATGGGCGCGCACTTCGCCACGTTGGCTCAGGGCAGGCGAAGTTACTACACCGCCCCGATCAAGGCCCTGGTCTCGGAGAAGTTCTTCGCTCTGGTGGCCGTCTTCGGTGCCGACAACGTCGGCATGTCCACCGGTGATGCCAGCGTCAACCCCGACGCCCCGATCATCTGCTGCACCGCGGAGATCCTGGCCAATCTCGCCTTGCGCGAGGGAGCCTCGGCCGATGTGGCGCAGGTCGTCATGGACGAGTTCCATTACTACGCCGACCCCCAGCGGGGATGGGCCTGGCAGGTCCCGCTCCTCGAACTGCCACTGGCCCAGTTCCTGCTGATGTCCGCGACGCTCGGTGAGGTCAGCAGATTCCGCGACGACCTGATCCGGCGGAGCGGCCGGGAGACCGCCGTGGTGGCCTCGGCCGACCGGCCGGT
>JALZIL010000322.1 GCA_030860305.1 Actinomycetota bacterium | reverse complement strand
GACACCGAGAGGAGGTACGAGCACACGTGGCGGTTCTGAAGGCCGATTTCGACACCTGCCAGGGATATGCCAACTGTGTGATCGCGGCCCCTGATGTCTACGACATCAGCGACGAAGGCACAGTGGTCCTGCTCAAGCAGGAGATCTCCGACGAGGAACGGGCCGGTGTGGACGAGGCGGTCAACAGCTGCCCCGTCTCGGCATTGTCCATCGAGGACGAGTGAGCGCAACGGTCGCGATCGTGGGCTCCTCGGTCGGGGGCGTGCGTACCGCACAGAGCCTGCGTCGAGAGTCCTTCGCTGGCCGGATCGTCATGATCGGTGCCGAATCCGAGCTTCCGTACGACAAACCGCCGCTGTCCAAACAATTCCTCGCCGGAGCTTGGCCGGCGGAGCGGGTAGCGCTGCTGACCGCGGATCAGGCGGCGCCAGCCGAGATCGAGTTACGCCTGGGTACGGCAGCCGAGCATCTGGCCGTTGCCGACAGGCAGGTGGTCCTGGCCGACGGTGAACGGATCGACTACGACGTCGTGGTCCTGGCCACCGGATCCGAAGCCCGCCCGTCACCGTGGATGGCCGAGTCCGGCCAGCACGTCCTGCGCACTATCGGGGACAGTAGGGCGTTGGCTCAGGACCTGGCCGCCGACGGCCCGGTCGTGGTGGTGGGTGGCGGTTTCATCGGCGCGGAAGTAGCTGCCACGGCACGGTCACTCGGCCGCACAGTGACCATCGTCGATCCGCTGGAGGTGCCGATCGGGCGGGTGCTCGGCAACGAGGTCGGGGAGCTGTTCACAGATCTGCATCACCGCAACGGCGTTCGGACATTCTTCGGAACCGGCGTGGAATCGGTGCAGGGACGGGCCGGCGCGCTCACGGTGCGACTCAGAGACGGCGAGGAACTGGACGCGGCCACGGTCGTCGTCGGGATCGGGGCCCGCCCCAACGACGATTGGCTTGCCTCGTCCGGGCTCTTGGTCGACGACGGGGTGGTATGCGACGAGTACTGCCGGTCCGTGGGCGCCGCCGAGGTGTTCGCCGTCGGTGACATCGCGCGGTGGATGCACCTCGGGTACGGAGAGACCTGCCGGGTCGAGCACTGGACCAATGCAGTCGACCAGGCTTCCTGCGTCGCCCACAACATCGCTCATCCCGACGACCTGCGCGCCTACCAGCCGGTGGACTACGTCTGGAGCGACCAGTACGACTGGAAGATCCAGATCGTGGGCCGCCCTGCACGCGCGAACCGGCACCACCTGATCGGCAACCTCGGCCGGCCTTCCAGCGATCAGGAGACGGTACGGGCGGTCGCGCTCTACACCGACGCTTCCGGCCGGTTGACCGGGGCAGTGATCGTCAACTGGCCCAAGGCCATGCTCATTGCACGCCGGCTGATCGCCGCCCAAGCCGGCTTCGCTGATGCCGTGGAGCAGTACGAAGAGCTGGCCCGTACGTCCGCGCGCCCAACCCGGGTCCGCCCATGAGCGACGATCCCCCGGAACTGGCGGCGAGCCGTCAACAGGTCGCCGAGGCGTGCCGGGTGCTGGCCGCCCGGGGGCTCGCCGACGGCATCCTCGGCCACATCAGCTTGCGCATCGACCCGCAGCGGTTGCTGATCCGCTGTCGCGGACCGGCCGAACGCGGACTTGCCTTCACCGACGTCGCGGACATCCACCTGGTCGATCTCGACGGCGAAGCCGCGGGCTCAGGCGAACTGCAGGGCGGCTGGTCGGTCCCCCAGGAACTCCCGTTGCACACCGAGGTTCTGCGCTCGCACCCGGAGGTAGCGGCGGTCGTTCACGCCCATCCGCCGTCGGTTGTCGCCGCCGATCTGGCCGGCCTGGCGATCCGGCCGATCGTCGGTGCCTTTGACATACCGGGAACCTGGTTGGCTCATGGCGGCGTGCCGGTCTACCCGAGGGGTGTCCTGATCAATAGTCGGCGTCTGGCAGCAGAGATGGTGCAGGCCATGGGCTCACGCCCGGTTGTTCTGCTCCGGGGGCACGGCCTGACCAGCACCGGCACCTCAGTCCCGGAAGCCGTCCTGCGGGCGGTGTCGGTCGACACGATCGCGCAGCTTTCGTTGCGCGTCGTCTCCGCCGGCGGCGTGCTGGCCGATCTTCCCGACGAAGATCTCGCCGAACTGCCTGATCTGGGCAGCGGCTTCAACATTGAAACCGCCTGGCGCCACGAGCTGGCCAGACTCGAACGTAACCTCAGTCCATGAGTAGCCGCGACCGACCGACTCTGCTGCGCGGAGAAGTCGTGACCTCCGAGCCTTTCCCCGCCTCTCCCGAATACGCCGAAGTACCGCAGTATCCGATCGAATCGGTCGACAATGCACTGCGCGTCCTGCTCCTGCTCGGCGAGCGGTCGCAGCTACGACTCACCGACGTCAGCCAGTACCTGGGGGTCGCCTCCTCCACCGCCCACCGGCTGCTGGCCATGCTCGGCTATCGGGGCCTGGTACGCCAAAATCCCTCGACGCGCTGTTATGAACCAGGACCGTCCCTAGATCAGCTCGCAGCTGGGTTGATCCGCCGGCTGGACGTGCGGTCACGGGCTCGACCCATCCTGGAAAAGCTCAACGCCGACCTGCAGGAGACCGTGCACCTGGGCCGGCTCGAGGGCGGCAACGTGCACTTTATCGACTCCATCGAGAGCACCCGGGCGCTGCGAGTGGTCAACCGGCTCGGTCGCTCGATGCCCGCCCACTGCACGTCCACCGGAAAGGCGCTGCTGGCCACGCTGTCCGAGTCGGAGCTGTTGTCGGTCTACCCCGACGAGAAGTTGCTGCAGTTGACCCGGTACTCGATCGGCACCCGGACGAAGTTGATCGAGGATCTGACCGAGACCAGGCGCCGCGGATATGCCACCAGCCAGCAGGAGAGCGAGGAGGGAGTTCAGTCCCTGGCCGTCGCCCTACGAG
>JALZIL010000301.1 GCA_030860305.1 Actinomycetota bacterium | reverse complement strand
TGTGTGGTCATCAGCCGACGGATCGCCAGCAGGGGTTCGTTGTCGGGCAACTCGCCGTACAGGCCCGTCCCAGTCAGACTCCGATGCAAGGTGGCGCCGAGTCCCCAGATCTCAGTCGCCCGAGAGGGTCGTTCGCCCTGCAGCAGTGCCGGGTCGAGGTATTCCAATGACGCCGCATTCGCCATTCCGGTCAGCGTGACGCCCGGCGCCAGGAAACGTGCCAGCCCCAGATCGGAGAGCTTGGCACCGGTCTCGCCGAGCATGACGTTGGCCGGTTTTATGTCGCCGTGCGAGAGCCCGGCCTCATGCAGAGCATGGGCCGCCAGCGCCGTGTGCTCCACCGCCATCAAGACCTCGTGCCGAGCCAGGGGGCGAGCCGGCGCGGCCAGCGAACCACCTGGGAAGTACTCCATCGCATAGAGGAACGACTCGTGCAGCACCGCGTCGTACTCGCGGACCAGGTAGGGCGAGTTCACCTGGGCGAAGACGCGCAACTCGCGTACGCCGCGTTCGTAGGCCTGCTCGCTGCAGTGGCCGGTGAAGACCTTGAGGGCCACGTACTCGTCAGGCAGCCCCAACCGAGGCGGTGGTACGGCGAGGTAGAACCGGCCATGGTTGCCTTCCCCGAGTAACCGCACGATCTGGTAATCGGCGATCCGGTCTGGCGTACCGGTGGTGACGTCCGCGGAGGTCATCGCGTGATCCCTCTCCTGAAATGGTGCTGCGGTGAACGGGATGTGTCGCTGGGGTGATTGCGGCGTTGTCGGTGACAATCGGCGGCTAAGCTGCGGCGAGTTCGGTAGCCAAGGGCTAACTTCTGGCACAGAAGGGCGTGACGGTTGTGCGCACGATCAGTGAGACGGTTGCCTTGGTCTTCCTGGCCATTGCGATCGTGATCGTGGTCGCCCGCCTGGTCGGCAAGCTGTTCACCAAGATCGGCCAACCCGCCGTCGTGGGGGAAATAGTGGCCGGCATCGCCCTTGGGCCGACCGCCCTTGGCGCGCTGCCTGGCAACCTCGATGAGGCACTCTTTCCGCCCGACATCCGTCCGTACCTGTCGGTGCTCGCCCAGCTCGGGCTGGTGCTCTTCATGTTCATCGTCGGTCTCGAAGTCGACCTGTCCTTCATCCGTGGGCGCGAGCGGGTTGCCGCCTCGGTGTCGCTGGCCTCCATCGCAGTGCCGTTCGCCCTCGGCGCGCTGCTCGCCTTCCAGCTCTACCCCAACCATGACGTCGTTCTTGTCGGCGAGACGGAAAACGTGGTCACCTTCGCGGCGTTCGCGCTCTTCCTCGGGGTAGCCATGTCCATCACGGCCTTTCCCGTCCTGGCGCTGATCCTGACCGAGCGCAACATGCACCGCATTCCCGCTGGCGCCTTGAGCTTGGCTTGCGCCGCGGTGGACGACATTCTGGCGTGGGCACTGCTCACCGTCGTGGTTGCCGTCACCGTGGGCGACGGATACTCCGGCGTGCTCATCATCCTGGCCTTGAGCCTGGCCTTCGTCGTGGTGATGTTCCTCGCGGTCCGACCCCTGGTGGCGCGGATGGTGCCGCGCTATGAGAAGGACGGTCGCCTGACGTCCGATCTGTTCGCGCTCGTGCTCATCGGGATTCTGGGCTCGGCATTTGTCACCGAGGAGATCGGGATCCACTTCATCTTCGGCGCGTTCCTGTTCGGGGTGATTCTGCCGCGTCAGGGGCCCGGGGCCAGCGCCCTGCGGCGGGATCTGCTCGAACGACTGGAACAGGTGAGTACGACCCTGCTGCTGCCGGTCTTCTTCGTCGTGACCGGTCTGAACGTCAACCTGGGCGCAATTGGGCCAACCGGACTCGTCGAACTCGGCCTGATCCTGTTGGTAGCCATCTCCGGCAAGTTCCTCGGCGCGTTCCTTGCTGCCCGGCTGCAACGAGTTCCTCGCCGGCAATCCTTGGCACTCGGCGTACTGATGAACACCCGAGGACTCACCGAGCTGGTCATCCTCAACGTGGCCCTGCAACTCGGCGTCCTCGACGGTGAAATGTTCACGCTGCTGGTCGTCATGGCAGTCGTCACGACAATGATGACCGAGCCCCTGCTGCGGCTGGTCTACCCCCGACGGCTGGTGGAGCGAGACATTGCCGAGGCGGAGCGGGCGGCCCTGGGGGAATCCGAGGCGCACACCGTTCTGGTGGTGCTCGATGAGCAGCACCGCAGCGAGGCATTCGTCGCCGCCGCATGCGACCTCGTCGGCCTCGAACGACCGGCTCGGCTGGTGCTGGCATCGATGGTGCAGCGCGGCCCGAGCCTGCAAGTAGCCAGCGGGCTCGGGGTCGAGTTGGCTGCGCTGATCTCGACCGGTGACGAGTTGCGCGCGCTGGCCAGCACAGCCGAGGCGCGCGGTCTGGATGTGACCGTGTCCTCGCGCTTCGGTGCGGACTCCTTCGCCGACCTGGCGACTCTGGTGGACCAAGTCTCGGCTGCGCTGGTCGTGGTGCCGGAATCCTGGGCCGGGTTGGTGGGCTCTAGTACCCTCCCCGGACCCAGGCGGCCGGCCATGGTCGTGCTCCGCGTCCCCGAGCCCGGGGCAGACGAGGTTGTGGCATCGGTTCCCGACGTCGGGGTGCGCATCAACGGTGATGCCGCCGGCCGCGCGACGCTGCGAGTGGCCGCTGGGGCGGCCCGCGCGCGTGGCGGGACGCTGCTGGTCGCGGCCGCCGAGGGCTGGCGAGCCGAACGACGGGTCGCCTCCACGGTGCAGGCCTTGAGCAGGGCTGGCATCCCGGCTAGGCCATGGGAGGGCGACAACCAGGTGGGTCTGCGGGTCGTGCCCAGCGTTAGTGGCGAGGACGGCGGATCCTCTGCGACGCCGCAGGCGTGGGTTCACCCGGGTTCGGAGGACGCCGATCGGGATCTGGCCGAGACGATCGCAACCATCGCGGTACCAGTTCCCGAGGCCGAGAAGCCAGGCCGGAGCTGAGCCCCCAGCCCGGGCGTGGAATCGCGCGGCGGTCACCGCAACCGGCCGGGAAGGCTCATGTCGTACGGTGTGGGGTCTCGAACGACAATGTCCGGCGACCCATGCTTATCCGCATCCCTGGAAGGAGCTGGATCGGCTGCCCTGGCACCACCGCGCGCCATTGATCGGCGTCGCGCAGGGCGACCAGCGTGCCATTCGCCGAACCCCGGTCGATCAGTACGACATCCCAGCCGCGGAGTCGGACCTCGGCGTGTCGTCGGGAGATGCCGCCACTCTGGTCTATCAGCACAAGCGGCCTGAGCTCGCCGGAACGCACGTCCGGGTCGGGTTCGGGTTCACGACCGATCAAGTAGTCGTGATCGAGTACGAAAGTGGCCCCGTTGTCGAACAGGAGCAGCCCAAGGGGCGGTCGACGACCCTTGGTGATGATTCCGGTCAGCTCTGCCATCCGGATCCCGCACTGAGCACAGAAGTGCCCACGCGGATCATTGAGATGTCCTCGGCTGCACAGGAACCCGTCCACCACCACGCCGTCTTCGTCCGCTTGCCCGAGGGCTGCAGCGGCCGCGGGCGCGGCGTGGACATGCTCGGCATGCTGCCCAGCCGGGTGGGCAGCGACCACTCCCGGGGTACCGGTCGGCGGCGCGGCCTCGGCCACTGGCAACGGGGCACGAGCCGGTGGCGGCTCATCTGTACCGAACAGAACCGCGGACTTCGCCTCCGGCGGCAGACTGAGAGGGGCTTGGGCCGACGCTTGCTCGACCACGGGCGGAGGAGGCGGCGATGGGAGTTGATCGAGGCGCTGGCCGGGCTGGCCCGGTGTGTCCTGACCGCTTGGCTGTGGCGCAAACCGGACTCCGGCTCCGGGCACGACACCCGAGTGCAAGTCGAGCACCGGACGTTCCAGTGGGGGACTGATCTCACCCGACGGGGTGAGGCCGAGCACGATTGCCTCGTCGCTCCACGGCAGCTGCCGGGCCAGCCAGCCGCCCTCGTCCCGTGCCGCCAGCCGATTCCCGGTCTGCGGCTGCGCGGCCTCTGCCGTACCGGCCAGGCACAGCGCCAAACCGTCATCCGTGGCCGCCAGCAGCGCAAGGCTCACCGTGGGCCGAGCGGCGTGCCAGGCCTGCAAAGCCTGGGGCGTAGGCAGCCCGGGTGCCCGCGGTGCCGAGCGGGAGGTCTCGGCAAGCTGCGCGATCAGTGCCTCGGCGGCGCGCCACTGTTCGTCGTCTGCGGGCCGCTGCACGACCAGAACTGCGCCAGGCGTCCGAG
>JALZIL010000316.1 GCA_030860305.1 Actinomycetota bacterium | reverse complement strand
GGGCAACGGCCACTCGATCAGCCCGATGAGATGACGGAATCCCCATGGAACGACGAAATGGAGCCACCACACGACAGTCGGTCGGGTCCCCCGCCCGGATGCCGGTTCCACCGGCGGTTCGACCACTGGAGGTGGCGGCGGGACGGGCGGCGCGACTACCGGAGGTGGCGGCGGTACGGGCGGTCCGCCGACCGGAGGCGACGGGGACACCGGCGGCGGTCCGCTGACCGGAGGCGGCGGCGGGGCTATCGGCGGCCCGCCGACCGGAGGAGCGGGAGACACCGGCGGGGGGCAGGGCGGGGGAACGTAGGGCGGTGGATCGTGGGGCGGTGGAACCTGCGGGCGAGGAACCCGGGTTGGGGGATGAGAATCTTCCGGCTGGGTGGGGCACGGCTCGGGCTGCTCGGACGGCGGAGTCGGTCTTGTCGGTGGCGCAGGGTCCTTCTCCCGATCGGGCACAGTTCGCTCGGGCATCTCAGGTTCGGCGGGCATCTTGGGTGGCGGTGCTGGCCGGCGGATCACCGGAACCGGCCACTCGTCGTCGTCGTCCCAACCGGTGGTGTTCACCTCGGTGCGCATCCGCTTGAAGAAGTCCTCCTCGCTCTCGATCTGCTCGGACAGCACCTCCCGGATGAGCTCGTCGAGCGGTCCTGCCAGCTGATCGACTCGGGCCCGCGGAGAGACAGTCACGGTCACCCGGTTGCTGGTCCCATCCCGCTCAGCGGTCGCGACCGGCTCCGCGTCGGGTCCGGCCGGTACGACGACGACGTCGATCTGAACGGCACGGCCGTCACGGCTCACGTGCAAGCTGCCTGATTCCCCCGACTTGGGCTGTGCACGCTGGTCTTCCGCGGCGGCCCATACGACGGCTTTGACCTGTCGATACTCCAAGTCCTGCTCGGTGCCTGGCCGGGGCGCGGGTGTATCGGTCGACTCGTCGGCGGTCGGGACTGCACTCTCAGGCCCGGCAGGCACCTGGGCGGCGGACGCGGGGTCGGGACGCTCGGCGGCCAAAGGATCGGCCAGTGCGTCCAGGATGAGCTGGTTGATCCCTTCAGACAGCCGGTCGATGCGGGCGCCGGGAGACACGGTCACCGTGACCCGATTGGTGGTGGCGTCTCGCTCGGCCGTGGCCACCGGCTGTCCGTCGGGTGCGCCCTCGGTCACGACGATGTCGACCTGAACCAGTTGGCTGTCCCGACCGATCAGATACCTAGTCCCTTCCAAGCGTTGGATCGCCCGGGCACCGGCCTGCTCAGCGGCAGCAAAGACGACAGCTCTGGCCTGCCTGAACTCCAGACCCTGCTTCCTGTCCGGCTGCGATGAGGGACTCGGCGCTGATTCCTCAGCCGTCAAACCAGCGTCCTGGTTTCCAGAATCGGCAGTTGCTGGCTTCGGGCCCTGGTCGTCCAGGGGCTGGGGTCCGACCTCGGGCTGGGGTCCGACGTCCGGCCGGGGTCCGACGTCGGGTTCGGGTCCGACGAGCGGGCCTGGGCCCGGTGGGCCAGTCGGGTCGATCAGCTGAATGATCATGTTCTTGGGCAGGGTTGCTGCGGACCCAGGTGAGACGACGACGCGGACGTGGTCGTCCCCGAGCACGTCGACGTCGGCAATCGCCTGACCATCGGACCCGACGTCGTGCACAGCGATGTCCACGTCGACCTGGCGGTCACCGATATTCACCCGAACCCGTTCCGCACCAAGTCTTTCCGATGTCGCGCCGGCCAAATGAGCGGCGGACTCGACGAACTGGCGGGCAAGGACACGCTCCTCCAGCTCCCCGCCACGGCGGGCGGCAAGCCGAAGCTCTTCGGCCGGGGTCAAGATCCCCCTTCGCAGCACCGGGCCGTCATCGGAGCCGTGCAGGCCCAGCTCTTCGGCCAATGCGTTCTGCCAGCGCTTCGCGAAGCCCGCGTGCCGGTCCGCAGTGGCGTGCAACGAGAACTCAGCCAGCAGCCCAGCCATCCGGAACTCGGCAAGCCCGCGCCGGTCCGCGGCCGTGAGCGCCGACCCGGTAACTGCCTGGCTGGCTTCGCCGGGCTGGAGCAGGCGCGGCCCGCTCGGCGCGCGCTCACTGCGGGCCATCAAGTGAGCGAGCGCGCCTGCCAGGCCGATCTGGATGGCCGCGCTCGACTGCCGACCATCGAGAGTGATCGTGGCCTTGCCGTCGGCGATGGTCGGGACGGCGACCACGCCGGACGGGAGCCTAGCTACCTCGATCCGTACGGTTCGAGTGCTTCCGTCCGGAAGCCGAAGGCGCACCGTCGGCGAATCAGTGCCCCCCACGGGGAGGAGGAGGAGGAGAAGGCTCAGGTCGAAACCGGTTGCTTCGCTGATTCTGGAGCCGTCCGGGTCTGGGTCGGCGGCCCCCCGGTTCGGGTCCAGCGCTGAGGCGAGCGCCTGGTGCACCCGCGCAGCGTCGTGTTCGCCAAGACTGTCGAGGAGGTTCTCGAGTTCCGAGACCACCCCGGACGGCAGCGCGGCGCGACGCTGCCCGGCAGCCGGGGCCCCCAGCCGCACCCCGGCCCGATCGACGAGCGGGATCAACTGCTGGACGGCCACTGCCCGACTACCCTCGTCGGCCGCTTGTACCTGGCGTACGGCCTCGGTGACCTCACCCAGGGCCGCCCGTTCGTCCGCAGTCAGAGCCGGAGAGACAGACTGTGCCGCAACAGATTCCGCCCATATGAACGAGGTGACCTCACGGACGACGGAGCGCTCGGACTCGGCGACTCCAGAGTTGCGGTCAAGCTGGATGGAAAGCTTCCCGTCACGATAGGCAAGGGTGGCTGACACGGAGCCGATCCGCTTGCCCAGGGAGAGCTCCACCTGGATCGATCGCCCGTCCGGCATCGTGAGCCGGAGCACGTTACCGCCGAGGCTGTGTATCTGGCCGCCGGCCCACCGAACGGCTCGCTCGACCGCCGCCACGCCCGCTGCCAACAACCGGGCCCCAGGACCAGCAGGCTTGGCGCCGGGCTCGGCGTTTCCGGCCCCATGATCGGGCCCGCCGGTGCGAGGCCCACCGTTCGGACCGCCGGTCGGACCATCGTCGGGTCCGGTTCCTGGTCCGTCGTCTGGTCCGCTCAAGGAGTCGGCAAGGTCCTTCAGCCTGGCTTCGGCCAACTCTTGGGCAAGGATCAACGGAGCCAGTCGCACGGCAGTCTGACCGGCTTCTCTCAGCTTGACCTGCGCAGCCAGCCGGGCGTCGCGCTCGTTCTCGGCGTCGGCCGTGGCATCGCCCAGCTTCCGGGCCCCGACTCCGGCGGCGATGGACGCTGCCGCGGCCACCCCACCGAGCAGCGACCCGACCAACAGCGGTTCGTACTCCTCCTGGGTGAGGGTGTCCCACTCACCGGGTCGGAAGAAGTCGAGTATCCCGAATGCCGCGGGTCCGAAGATGTTGTACAGCGCGGCGCCGGTGCCGAAAGCAACGAGTGGGGGACCGATGATCAAGGCCGCGTAGTCACGCTTGCGAGCCTTGGGTTTGGACCCCTGCTCCTTTGCCTTACCCTTCTGGGCCTTGCCCTCCGCGGCCGCCTTCATTTCGGCGGCGACCTGCTCCGCCTCCTCTTCGACCTGCTCGACCGCTGCTGTCTCGACGGTCGACGCCTCGGATGAGTCCGACTCCGCCAGGGGTTGCTGGGTCTGGCTGCGGTCGCCAACTCGGGATTCCGACGGAACCGGTACGGCGGGGCTGGCTTCGGCGCTCGAATCGTGCTTGGAACGGTCAAGAGCCGGATCATCCCGGCGGGACAGCCGGTCGAGGACGCTTCGGATCTTCGTCGAAGACTGCAGAACGTCGTGGTGGATCGCCCGATTGAGGGCGGCTTCAATGTCCCTGCGGCGCTGATCGAGCAGGTCCGCTGCGATTTTGGCCTGCTCTTCGTCGGAGTCGATGCTGCTCTGGACCTCGGCGACGTGTTCGGATTCCAGGTCCAGCTGCCGTTGGGTGGGCTTGGTGTGGCCCCGCTCGAGGAAGCGCTCGCGGGCTTCCTGCCCAGCGTTGAAACTCCGCTCCGCGATGGCTGTCACAGTTCCGACCAACAGCGGAGTGACCCCACTGATCGCAGAACGGAGCCAGTTGGCGGCGCTCGGACCCTTGCCAGCGAGGAGGTCGGTTCCCAACAGAATCCCCGGTATGCCGAGGGCAATCGGTAACACGTTGAAGAGCGTCTTCGCCTGATGGACCCCCAGGGATGGGGTCTTGGACAGCAGCGGGTCCCTGATCTCCAATCTGTCGAGCAGGGCGCGATCCAGGGCGTTTCGTCGGCGCTGGCCACCATAGGCGTCGGGACTTTCCTCGAACCTGGGCAGCAGGTCGAGTCCGGCCTCGCGTAGGGCGGCTTCGTACTCCCTGACGAGACCACGGCGAGACCACGGCTTGCCGGCATCCAGGGCGTCGAGTTTCTCGATCAGCTTCTGGATGCGCTCCTGGTCGGCCGGCGACAGGTCTTGCGCGCCGATCGGGCCGTTCGTCGGACCAGGCTGTAGCTTGTGCGTCACCTCTCCAGTCGTTGGATCGCGCTCGACACTCTCGGTCGGTGCAAACGGCCGGCTGCCGAGGACCTGATCCAGCGCTGACAGCAGGGCCCGAGTGACGGTCGGTCCGGTCGCCCGGTCGGCGATCCGGACCTCGTAATAGCCGGTGCCGGCATTGCCCTCGACCCAGCGGGCGGCGGCGATCACCGAGTCATCCGAGCTCAATTGGTCGGACGGGACGCCGATGACCTTGACCCGTACGGGCTTCTGGTTCTCGTACTCGAGTTCGACCACTCCGTCCTGGTCTGGCTCCGGGCTGTTCAACACTCGATCCTGGATCCCGAGCCGGCCCAACGTCTTGGTGGCCTGCTTCTCGACGCGCGCGGCGTCGGCGCGCCGACGACCGTCCGGAACGTAGGTGGAGTCTCGGCGTGCGTCTACCTGCGCCGTCACTTCCGCATCGGTCGCGGCGCGGCCAGCGACGTCGGAATCCCGCCAGGTGCTGCGGAAGTCTTCCAAGGCAGGCGGATCGGCCAAGGTGTCGAGTGACTCTTCTGGATTCGGAGAGGCCAGGGCTTGTTCGGCCGAGACCACCCAGCTGGCCAGCGCCTGCCGATAGGCGGCCTGGCGATCTAGCTCGGCCTGCGCGCGTCGGGGGCCCCGAAGCTGCTCGTCCAGACGCATGGCCACGTTGTGCTCTTTGCGTCCGGTCTTGGCATCCTCGTTCGGATTCTCGACTATGGCGCCCATCTTGGAGAACCAGCGTTGACTGAAGGCGGTGGCGATCGAGGCCACGACTCCTGCCCCGAGGAAGTAGACCGGCTGGATGAGGAAGTTCGCGCCGAACTCAGCGACCGCGACCTGGTGCGCCGCGAAGCCGGCGGCAAGCCCGCTGAGCGGACCTGCGACGTAGCGCATGACCCAGGACGACGTCGGTGGCACCGTGACGTCCTTGCTGACCCGCTGACCGGCGGTTGGCTCTACCTTGTTGGTGGCCTCGACCGCAACATCGAAGGGAAGGTGGCCATCGACAGCCGCTGACAAGAGCGGGACGTCTGCCAGGGTCCGGTCCACGCCACGTTCGGCGTGGTCGAGGTCGCGAGAGTTCGACGAGACCGGAGCGGGAAGACCATCCGGACTGGGCGTCGGGCCAGGATCGTTGTCATGGCGGCCGACAGCTGACAAGGCACCCAACGGTTCGTTGCCCAGCAGTGTGTCGAGGACACCGACGTGGCGCAGGGTGCGAACGCTTCGGTCCTCGCCGTGCTGCGCCCGCGTGTCGAGAACCTTTCGGACCTCTACCGGGAGGAGCTTGCCGTCCCGCCGGGCGTCGCGCAGAACCGTATTCCGGTTGTGCCGGCGTTCGGCGACGGTGTTGACGATCGAGCCGACCACGCTCGAGGCGCCCACGACGGCGGCGACGGTGTAGAGGTCCGGGTTCTCGGTTGCGTACGCGGCGTAGGACAGCGCGGCAGTGGCGCCACCGCCGAGGAAGATCGAGGTGAGGAATGCCTTTGCCAGGTACGGCCCAGCCTTCGCGACTGCCGCGGGCAACGAACCCACCTGCGGCACATAGTTGTTCAACTCGGCGACGAGGTCTTGATCGGCCAAGCTGAGCAACGCCAGGCGTGCTGTGTAGTCGGGTGATTGCCCCTCGTACTCGCTCGGATTGTCGAGGTTCTGTTTGCCACCGACCAGGCCTAGGGCTCGCATGAGAGCGGCCACTTCGCGAGCCGCCTGCCACCGGATGATCGGGCTGGGCGCGTCCAGTCGCTTGGCCTCGTGCCGCAACTCGGCAAGTCGGGCACGGTCTTCTGTCGAGGTGGCGCTGAGGTCGGGCGACACCGCTCCCAGGTCGACCGCCTCCTGCTTCTGTTCTTCGCTCAGGGGTCCGTCGGTGAGGACGTCGGCCCGGTTGGGGTTGCCGTCGATGATCGCCGCGGCTTCGGCGATCGCGTGAGCCAGGGCCCGAGGCACCGCCCGGGAGAGCGCCCGATCCGAGATCCGGATCTCGACGTTCCGCGTGTCCAGGTTGACCCGGCCGATCCCGATGTCTGAACCCCAAGCGGCGGCGGCGGTAGCTCGGATCCGGAAGAGCCGTCCTGCCCCTTGGTCGGCTTTGCCCGCTGTTCGAACAACGAAGGTGCCATCGTCAAGTTTGAGGATGCTGGCGACGCCGGCCGCCTCGGCCAGCGTTTCCAGGCTTCGGTCGATCTGGGCTCTGACCTTGTTCGGATGCGGTAAGAGCGAACTCAACCCATGGAAGGCGGGGCGCAGGGGCGACGGTAGGCCGAGGAAGGTACGACGCGACCGGTGGAGGGGGGCGATCTCGAACGACTCGACCTGCGGCGGTCCACTGTCCGGTGTGGGCAGGTCGCCGGGCGGCGGCTCCCGGCCGTTGGGTGGCTGGCCGTTGGGTGGCTGGCCGTTGGGTGGCTGGTTGCCGGACGGCGGGCCCTGATCGGACGGGCCCTGATCGGACGGGCCCTGATCGGGCGGGCCCTGATCGGACGGCGCTTGGCTCGACGGTTCCTGGTCGGGTGGGGCTTGGTCGGCAGGCGGCAGGTCACCGAGCGCCTCTCTGATCCGCTGCTCGATCGACGGCTGCAAGGGTGCAAACACCGCACCGTCGGAAAGCATGACGCGTACGACGTCGGTGTCGGCTGACCATGCCGGCTGCCAACGATCGGCGAAATCGACACGAGCCACCACGTCGCCATCGACAGCCGGTACGACCGCGCGCACGTCCACGTCGAGAACTCGTTGATCACCACGCCGGATCTCCATGCGGTTCTCGTTGATCCGGACCGGTGTGCCGCCGGCTCTGCGGGCCACCTCTTCGACGAACTGCCGGGCGTGGACGACCTGGTCGAGTTCGGCTCCGTGCCGCGCCGCCAGCTCGCGCTCGGCTGCCGGATCCAGGACACCTCGTCGTACGGTCGGCCCGTCACCCGGTCCGTGCAATCCGAGTTCCTCGGCGAGTGCGCGATGCCAGCGGGTCGCCTCGCTGGCGCGCGGAGAGGACTGGACGAGCCGAGCGGCCATCGCGAGTTCGGCCAGAGCACGGAGGTCGGCGATCGTCAGGTCGGCGCGGGAAATCGGATCGCTGTCGTTGCCCGGGCGCAGCACCCGCTGCCCGGCTGAGGCTCCATGGTGGCGAGCTGCCAGTTCGGCGAGCGCACCGGCCACGGCGATCTGAATGGCGTTGTTCGAGGCGCGGCCGTCGATGGTCACTGTGGCCGCGAGCAGGGAGCCCGAGGCGAGGGCAACGACACCGGCGCCGGGCGTGCCCACCTCGATCCGTACGGTCCGGGTGGTGTCGGCGTCCAGCTGCACCTGCAGAAGGGCCGGATCGGCCTGGTCGTGACTCACGTCGAGTCCGGTGGCGGCGGCGATGCTGTCCAGGTCAGCCGTTGCCGTCCGTACGGCGGCATCCGCGTTGAGCGCATGGTCGTGGGTATCGAGGGCAGCGGCCAGATCGCCGGGCAGAAGGGCTCGACGTGCTGCGGCGTCCGGGGCGCCCAACCGGAGACCGGCATGATCCATCAATCGGGTCAGCCGCTGGGCGAGGACCGCGCGACTGATCGGGCCGGCCTGCTGGGCTTGACGCGCGGTCTCGGCGAGCTCGGCGATGGTGCCATGGTCGTCGACCGTCAGCGCCGCACGTGTGGCATCGGCGTTGAGCGGCGATCGACTGAGGGTCGGAGTTCCTTGTGGCGCGCCGACTTCGGACATGATGAACGCTGCGAGCTGGCGGGCCACCTGGCTCTGCGATTCAGCGGTTCCGGTCTGTCGATCGACGGTGATCGTGAGAGTGCCATTGCCGGCGGTGAGGGTCACCGGCGCGGCATCCGCCGTCTCGTCCACCGACACGTGTACGCCCAGCGTCCGGCCGTCGGGCAGGGCGAGACTGAGCAGGTCACTGTGGGTGCTCTGCAGACGTCCACCCACCAGCTCGGCGGCCCGTTGAGCAGCCGCCACGACAGCTGCGCGCTGCGGGTCGGCCGGCGGAGGCGCTGCGGCTTCCTTGCTGACCTCGGCGGTGCCCGTGCTCGCGGGCGCACCGTTGGCCGGTCCGCCGTTGGTCGGTCCGCCGTTGGTCGGTCCACCGTTGGTCGGTCCGCCATTTCCGGGTGCCCCGTTACTCGGCCCGCCGTTACCAGGCTCGCGCGGCGATCCGCCGAACAGATTGGCCAAAGCCTGCGCCCGCCGTGCCGCCTGCTCGTCCTCAACAAGGGCCACCGCCGTCTGGACCCTGGCCAGCTCGGCTTGCGCGTTCGCCAGGTCCTGCTGGAGCGGAGCGAGTCGAGCAGAGCGGGCGGCGGTGACCAGCTGCTCGGCCTGCGCAGCCATGGCGATCTCCTGAGCGGCCAGCAGCTGCGGGCCGCGGTTACCGATCAGCCGGTCGCCGAACACCCCTAGGCCGGACGCGGCAGCCGTCGCCGCCGTGAGCATGGCCCCGGCCCCGACACCGAGGTAGGCCCGGTCCATGGTGTTCCACGTATTGCCGTTGAACATCTGCGCGAGAGACAACCCGCCGATGCCCATGCCAACTCCGAGGCTGACCCCGACCGCCGCGACCGGAGAGGCGACCAGGAGGCCGACGTAGTCCATGAGTGTGGGCGTTGCCTTGATGGAGGTGTAGAACGGCCGATCGCCTGAGGTGTCCACCGACTCGTCGGACACCGCGGCGGCCTCTTTCTCGACGGCTACGGCGGCGATACGATCGGCGTCAGGAGAGTTGAGCGGGTCTGGTCCGAGCGGGCCGTTCGGGTCGTGCGCGGAGGCATCGACCGAGCCCGGCACGACGCTACGTTCGCTCGGTGCACCCTTGCTGGGTGGCGGGTGGCCACGTTGTGACTGCTGGAACAGGACGTGCGCCGGTGGGGCCTTGGCCCGAAGGCCGGCGTCGCGTTCGGCCTGAGCGACCACGGCATCGAACCGAGCGCGCCGTGCCTCGAGCGCCTTGTCCGCGGCAGTGGCCCCCTGCTGGGCGGCATTGACCGCGGCGGCCACCGCATCGTGGTAGGCGTGCTCCCGGATCTCGGTGGGCATGGACGGGGCTGTCTCGCCGATCTCGAGTGCGAGCTGGCGTCGCTCGATCGAGCGACTGGCATTCCATTCGCCCAGCCCGCTGGCCAAGCCGATGGCCAGGGGGCTGGCGAAGCCGATCATGGCCCGGAGCACGGCGGGCTCGTTGATGCCGCTGATTCCTAGGATGGCCAAGGGCGTGAGCACCGCTGGAACCGCCATCGGTCCGAGCCACCTACGCTGATGGGCCCAAAGACTAGGGGTCACCGATGGCAGCGGATCGTGGGCCTGCATGGCCGCGAGCAACTCCGGATCCAGAGCGACTCTGCGGGCCGGACTGCCGAGCGCGTCTGGATCGATGTCCGGACTGTTCGGTAGGTCGAGACCCGCGGCGCGTACCGCAGCGTGGTATTCGGTCAACAGGGTGCGCCGGGACCGCCCTCCGGCTTCCTCGAGGGACAGCAGCAGCCTGGTGATGTCGTCGATCCGGCCATGGTCGGCTGCGGTGAAGTGATCGGGGTTGACTGGCCCCTGCGTGGCGCTGGGGACAAGCTGATCAGGGGTCGAGGGCGCGCCGTCGAGGTCGGCAAGGATCTGGTCGAGCGCAGTCAGCGTTGCCCGTTCGGCCGTGAGATCGATTGCCCGGTCCGAGATCTCCAGGATGTACGGACCGCCGCCGCCCGGGCGGCGTACCCGGGCCACCAATGCGTCCTGACCCAGCGCTGTGGCCGAGACCGCCTGGACTCGCACCTCGATCGGCTCAGCCCGGTTGGCATAACGCAGCTCCACGACGCCGTCTCCGATGTGCCTGGAGATGACGCCGTCTCGTGGACCGAGGTCGGCCAGGGTGCTCATCGCCTGGTGCTCGACGCGTGCCTGGTCGGCGAGCGGCCTTCCTTCCGGGTCGAATTTCGAGTCCGCGATGGCCGAGATGTCGAGAGTCGAGTTCCGTTGCGCGGCATCGGAATCTCGGTCCGGGCTGGCGGCCTCGAGTGAAGACGGCGAGGACGGCGCGGGGGGCAGCGCGGACAGCCGTCGACCAGCCGGATCGGTGGCGTCGTCGATCACGGCTTGCTCCGCGCTGGCCAGCCACTGCGCCAATGCCTGGCGGCGCGCGGCCCGGATGTCCAGAGCAGCCTGTTGCTCGCGCAGCGGTCGGAGCAGATGCGCTATCCGGGCCTGGGCCATCGCCTCGTGGCGACGCATTTTGGTGTTCTCCTGGGCGTCTTCGCCCGCGGCCCATTTCCGGGCGAGGCCCCGGTGGCTGCTGCCCAGGTCCACCATGGCCGCCACTGCGGCGATACCCAGCCCGATCGGCAGGATGGACGAGGCGACCGTCCCCAAGAAGGCGACCGACGCGCCGTAAGCCGCGATGCCGACGCCGGTTCCAGCCAGTGGGCCGAGGGTGGTCCGCATGAACCATGAGCGCCGACCGGGGAGCATGTCGAAGGCTGAGAATCGATCACCGGCGCGTGGCTCCAGAGCCGCAGGTGTGGCCTGTCGCGATGCCTGGTCGGACACGGCCGATGGGGAACCCTGCGCGCGTCGGGACCCGTCCTTTGTTGCGTCGTCAGCCGACGGTGGCGCGCTGTGGCGTCCTACCGGTCCGGCGTCTAGCTGTTGGACCCCGTGCGTCAACTGCTCCGCCCGGGTCTGGGCGCCGGGCAGGCGGCCCTCGAGTTCGGCGGCCGCCCGACGGGTTCGCACGGTCTGGTCGGCAAGGTCGGCTGCCTCGTTGTCCATCAGTTGCCGCGCTGCCGGGGAGAGTGGGACCGATGCGAAGGCCAGTCGGACCCGGGCGTCCATCCGAACCAGGTGTGCCCGGTCGGCGAAGCTGCTGACCAGCGAGGTGGCCATCCCGGCACTTGCCGTGACTATGGCGAAGGTCAGCAGCACGGCCGGGGCGCCGGCCACGGCGGCAAGGGCCAGGACGGCGCCGGGCGCCAATCCGGTCACGGTGCCCGAGACCAGTCCCCTGGCCAGATACCGCCAGGTCTCGGCTACCGCGGAGGGCAGCGATCCGGCCTGCGGCAGTGAATTGAGCCGCACCACATCGATCTGGACATCCGTGGACAGCGCTCCCAGGCGTCTTTCGAAGCTGGGGGAGCGACCCTCGAAGCCAGTGGGACTCGGAGCGCCGGAGCGCAGGCCCAAGTCGGTCAGCGCGGCGGCGCCGTCCTTCGCCGCTCGCCAGCGGGTCAGCGGATTGGTCGAGTCCAGCAGGCCGGAGAGATAGCGGAGTTCGGCGATCCGGCCGCGGTCGTGAGGTGAGAGAGCGCCGGAGCGCAACGGCGGGTTGACCGGCCGGGCATCGCCGGTGGGCAGGGCCTGATCCGTGGGCGCGGCCTGATCGGTGGGCAGGGCCTGATCGGTGAGCACGTCGGGCCGCGCGGTTAGACCGTCGAGGATCGCCGCGGCCTCGGCTATCTCGTGAACCAGCGCCCGCGGCACGTCACGAGCAAGCGCCCGATCCGACACCTGTATCTGCACTTGGCCGGCGGTGGTGTCGATTATGCTGCGAGCCACGTCCGTACCCGTCGGTCCGACGCCAATGGTCACGCGGACGAAACGGCCGCCTGGTGTACGGAGCCGATAGCTTCCATCCGAGTTCTGGGTGATCGGAGCGACCGCCGCCGCATTTGCGACGGCAAGCGAACCGATGGTTTTGGCGATCCGCGACAGCACTGTGCGGGGATGGGCGAACATGCTCCGTGCGCCGTGGAAGTCCGAGTTCGCCACCGCTGACGCGGTGATCTGCTGGTCGCTGGAGGATCGTGCGTCCCCAGGCCCCGCGTACGGCTCCGCGTTCGGGTTCGGATTCGCGTTTGGGTCGGGGGGACCCTTTACGCCGGTCGGGCGGCGCCGTTGACCGGGTTCCCCATCGGCCTGGGCTTGCTCGCTCAGTTGGTCGTCTTGTCCGCGCCGTCCTGCATCAGGTGGCGCAGCTGGCTCTCCGTCGGGAGGAAGCTCTGCAGCATGGTCGCGATCTCCTCGGCTCGGGTCCGGTCCACTCTCGAGATTCGGTCCTCCCCCTGGTCGAAGTCGTCCATCAGGCGCGCGTGCACTGTCGTCGGGTCGAACTTCCACGTCTTGGTCGGATGGTCCAGTCGGATCGCTCGGACTGGTCCGGTTGACGGCTCCACCACGAACAGGTTGACCGGCCCCGGGCGGTACTCCACCGTCACCTCGTAGTAGATCAGGTTGCTGGGCCGCATCCTGTACTGCTCCTTCTATCGCTATCGCGAGCCGGTCTGCGACCTGCGGGAATCCAGCGTCGCGCAGATGCTCGGTGACCGGAAGGCCTTCTTTGTTCAGCTGGGAGAGGTAGTAGCGGGCGAGTTCGTGATTCTTGCGGAAGTAGCGTTCCGGGCCGTTGTCGACGGCCGGGGGAAGTGTTGACGTGTCGGGGATCCGCAGGCCAATTGCTGGATCAATGTTGGTCGTCAGAATGTTGGCGAACGCCTCGACCCGCACAGCGACCGGAGTGTCGGGCAGCCGGAGTACCTGGTAGTCGAGGTGGGTTCGGTCGGTCAACGCAGCCGAAGCCGCGGTGTGGAACTGGACCTCCATGTTCTTACCGGACGGGCCGGTCAGCGTAATATTTAGGCCGGTGTACCGGTTGCCGAGCCGCCAGAAGTTCTTGGTGGCGGCAACCGCATAGCCTCGTGCGTCGAGGGCGGCCAGCACGGCGTTGACATTCGAGGCGTAGTTCTCCACCGGAGTGAGAACCGTGAAGCGAATCAGGTCGCCATTGACCACTTTGAGGAAGTCAGGGACCGTGATGTCGTTTGACGCGCTCTCTTCCGCGTAAGCCCGGATCAACGACTCAGCGTTCTTGACCCGGTGCTCGGGCTTGATGAGTCCAAGGTCGCTTTCCGGAGCGTTGTCGTTGACTTCGTCGAGCACCAATGTGAGATCGACCAGCGCCTGCTCGGCAATGGGCGCGGCGTCTGCGACGGCCTGGTGGAGTTTGTTGCTCGCATCAGGGTCGCGTTGTGAGAGGGAGGCAACCAAGGCGGCGGTCTGGTCGGCCGATATCTGCCGGACTCTCGCCTTCCGCGCATCGTAGGATGCATCGGCAGCAGGCCGCCGGCCGCCAGTCGGGTAGGAGTTGTCGGCCGGCGGCGAACCTAGCGCTGGATAGCTCCCCCGCCCGGCCACTGGTCCGGACCCTCGCGTCGGCTGTTGACCTGGCCGATCACCTTCTGCGCGATCGGGTCGTACGGGCCCTCCTTCGGAGCTACCGTCGGGTTGGCCTTGTCGATCACCAGAGTCATGTCCATCTCGTTCTCCCCGTGCCCGTACTGGTAGGTCACCTGGGTCTCGGTTTCCTTGGACTTCCGGTAGACCACGTATATCGCCATGGCGGATTCTCCAACTCTCGATGTTCTCGCCCGTACGCTCCGGGATGTTCTTTTCCCACGGGTAGTCCACGTTCGCCGCTCTGTGTGCGGCAATGTAGTCCGGGTAGTAATCCGGCTCTTTACGACCTAATGCCTTTTCATGCGCAGTCCGGTCCTCGGCCATGCGCGTGGACTCGCGTCCCTCGTGCAGGAGCAGCTGAACGTCTTGCCACAGTGCCCGGTTCTCGCTCAGCCGAATCCAGGCCTCGGCGATATCGGGGTCGGATTGGAAGGGCGCGAGGTCGAACTTGTCGTCACTGATCTTTCGCCCGTTCTCGTCATGCCAGAACAGCTTTTTCGCATTCTCCTTTTCCTTGGAGAATATGTGCGACTTGATTCTCTGCAGGTCTGCCCGAGTGAGCGGAGTTATGAGGTTCGCTTCGACGTAGGCACGGGTCTCGGGGTTGTTGATCGTCGACGGGTCGGCGAGGACGGCGACGATGTCGGCACTGTCGTCGCTATCGGCATTGAACACCTCGTATGCAGTATCCGCCCAGGCGTTCTGCGCATCCTCGTCGCCGACGTCTTTCGGGCGGACCTGCCCACCGGTCGGCCGCTTGCGGCTCGTGGGTTCGGTTGGTTCTTCGTGCGCAGCCCTTGCTGGCGCCCCCGGTGACGGGCCAGCCGGTGTCGGGGTGACCGTAGGGGCGTTCCCGGAGTCTCGTACGGCGTCTGCCTGACCCTCCGCTGGGGTATCGGCGGCCGGTGTGTCATCGGCCAGGGCGGCCTTGTCAAGAGCGTCAGTGGCTTCGGCGGAGGGGGCTGTTTCCGGCCGTGCTTGGGCCACCGACTGGTCGCTCACGACCTCTGGCTCAGACTCGCTCTCCGGGCTTGAATCCGAGGCGGCCCCGCCTTCGGGTTGCCGGGCGGTGGGCTGCAGGTTGGGCTGGCCCTGGCTGCTCGGCGTCGGCGCGGTCCCAGGTGCTGCCTGCGCTGATGTGCTGGGGGATGAGCTGATGGTGATCGGGCCCGCATTGGTAGGTGTCGATGCAGGTGCCGCGGGCGACGTCGGCGAGGTGACGGTCGGCGTGCTGGTTGTCGGGGTGCTGGTTGTCGGGGCCCCTACCGCCGCGCCTGTGGCAGCCGCAGCGCCACCCAGCGCAGGTGCGACCGCGGCGGCCGAAGGTGGTTGGCCAGTGCTGGTGCCGGTCTGCTCGACGCTGGGGCCGGTGCCGGTGAGTTGAGTACCGACCGGGCCGGCCTCGGCAGCCGATCCGTGCTCTGCAGGAGCGCTCTGATCGCCGGCTGCCTGGGCGGTTGGCGTCGGGGCCGCAACGGGAGTCCCGTCTGGGTTGGTGGCTCCGGCCGCCGGAGCGTCTGCTGATTGGCCGGCCACCGGCTGGCTGGCTGCAGGTTGTCCGGCAGCGGACGATTCCGCATTGGCCGCGGCCGCGACTCCGGGCGCGGCGGCTGCATTCGGGGTCGCCCTCTCAGCAGATGCTGGTGTCTCACCAGGCGTTGTGGTCTCACCGTCGACGGCCTCCGATGCAACCGCTCCAGGATCGGCTGTGGTCGGCTGCGCGGTTTCGGCCACCGGGCCGGTCGAGGCTGGTGGCGCGGTGCTGGCT
>JALZIL010000314.1 GCA_030860305.1 Actinomycetota bacterium | reverse complement strand
GGCGGCGTGCAGGTTGACGTGCACTCGGTTCGTCATTCTGCCCCGTCAGATCTTCGATCGACCCTGGATGTTCGATGGCGGCGTTGTTAACAAGTACGTCGACTTGACCGAACGCATCGAGGGTCTTGGCGACCAGCGCGTCCACCGCGTCGGGATCGACAACGTCGGTAGGAACGGGAAGCGGGTGCCCACTGGCGTCGGTGAGGCTGTTCGCGACATCTTGCAGCCGGTCGGCGGACCGGGCTGCCATCGATACGTTCCAGCCAGCCCTTGCGAAGACGGCAGCCGTCCCCGCGCCCAGCCCGCTGCTGGCCCCCGTGATGATCGCTACCTGCTGCCCATAAGATCATCCATCCTAGTGGAGTGTCTTGCAAATGATCTTCTGGTTGGGTTGCATGTCGTCCCCGGCGGTCTTGGCATGCCGATACAACTGCCGGGCGTCCAACGTCCGCCAACCACCGTCGTCCACCGCCTGACCGACGTTGGCGACCAGGACATGGCTGTGCAGCAACGGATCCCCGGCCCGCGACGTGCGATGCCCGAACCCCGCAGCCACGAAGCTGCGGACCCGCACCCGCTCACACCCATCCACCCCACGCCGCGACCAACCCGCCTCCCGCTGCAAATACCCAACCGCCGCCGCGACAGCACGGTCATGCGCATCGCGGACCGCCCCCGACGTCGCGGGGTCAGCGACGCCGTACAAGACGCTGACCGGCTTCGGCGCACGAAACGTCAGATCGAACCCTGGCACCCGCCGATGCCCCGCACGCGTCAACCGCTCCCCCGACGCCGGGTCGGCCGCGCCTAGCACCGCCCGCAGCGCCGCAGCTGTCACCTCGCCGGCAAGCCCCAGCGACGCGGCACCCTGGCCCAGTCAGTAGCCAGCCGCCTCCCCCGCGCCGGTGTAGTAGTCCTCCGCCCCGGAGGCGACCGTGCCCAAGTAGTAGCGCTCACCACCAGCGCCGAGCTTGCCGATATTCAACACGGCACGCCGCGGCGCATTCGCAATGCAAATCTGTGAAACTGCCGTAGCCATTGAGTCGCGGACATGCCGAAGAAGGTAACGACGCTCCAGTGCACCTGCATTCGACTCGTTAGGGCACTCTGCGTCGTTGCGTGCCCATTAGTGACTATACATGTCTGGTGATGGCAGACAGTTGCCACTGGCGACGCAAAAGCTTTCTCGATAGTTCATGCGATGCGGAGTGGATCGGTGCGCTGACCGCACATCCGACAAGCTGCTTGCCGGTTGACTCTACTGGCTGCCTGGCACGACCGGCTCGGGATCCGCGTAGGTCGACACGAACACGTCCATTGCCGCGAGGTCGACGGAGTCGCAACGCTGCAGCGCCCCCGCAACCAGTCGTCAAGCGACGAGCAGGCCGGTGGTGTACATGAACGCCAGGCCGCCGACGAAGCCCAGCGCGCCGAGGCTGGATGTGAGTTCCTTGGTGGTGCCGACGCTCTTGCCGACCGTCCAGATGACCTGGCCGATCGTGCCGGCCGCGATCCCGAAGGCGACGGCGGACCAGGCTGGTGACAGGGTGAAGCCGCCGGCGACGGCACCGGCAATGGTTGGCGCGCCCGCGACCGCGCCGAGCGCGGCGAGGTGCCAAAGACTCGGCAGGGTCCTGTGGGTGCGAAGCGGCGCGACGATCGCCAGGCCCTCGGTGGTGTTATGGATGGCGAAGCCGAGGACGAGGAAGGTCCCAAGCGCCACCTCACCTCCGGCGAGTGCGGCGCCGACGGCGAGCCCTTCCCCGAGGTTGTGCAGGCCGATGCCGGCGGCGATGAGGTAGGCCAGCGCAAGGCCGCTGAGGGCTTGGCCCGATGCTGTCGTATCCCGGTCGCTGGTGTGGCGCAATCCGTTGCCGACAGCGACCAGTCCCATGACCGCAGTGAGTGCGCTGACGGCGAACAGCAGCAGCCCATCGAACGCCGCCGCCGTCGCACCCGCGAACTCCAAGCCCTCGGCCACGGTGTCGACCAGCAAGAAGGCCAACAGACCGAGCGTGAAGGCCAGGTAGAAGCCCAACCAACGATGGGACGCGCGCCGCAGCGCCGGCAACCAGAACAGTCCGACCACCACTGGGATGACGCCGATGTACAGGACCCAACAAAGCGTAGATCCCCAGAGTCCGCGCGGTGGGCTCAGGAGTGAGCGCGGCGGCCTCGACCTCATGCGGGATGGTCAGCCCGCTGGAGGTGACCAACGCGATGGAGATCGGCAGCCCGTCGTCCCACGGGTACGGGATCGAGACCGTGGCGGTGTCGAGCCGACCCAACGTCTGATCGCTGATCGTGTACGTGCGATACGCGTCGTTGACCAGGACTTGGGCGACGGTCACGTCGTCAGGCCCGTCGTTGCGGATCCCCAACTCGATGCCGCCCTCGGTGAACACGGTCCGCTCCACGGCGATGGCTTCGACCGGCGGCACCTGCCGCAACGAGGCGATGGGATTGAAGGCAAGGAACAGCCCCGCAAGCACGACGATGACGGCCAGTGGAGCCAGCCCAATCACCCAAGCGGGCGCACGCAGCCGCCGGCGCTCCTGCAGCATGGCTAGGACACCTCGAAAAAGCTCATCCAGCCGAGTTCGACGAACTCCGTCTGGTGGGCGTGGAACATGAAGCGGCCCGGGCTGTCATAGGTGAACTCGATCATGTGCCGCTCGGCCTGGCCCATCGAGATGACGTCGGTGAACTCGTCGGGAACCAGCTTCGTGCCGGTGCGGTACAGATCGAAGAAGTTGGCGTGCAGGTGGATCGAGTTCAGCGGGTCGAATTCGGTGACGTTGATGACATGGGCGCGCTGCAACTCACCGCGCCCGATGGGGATTGGCTCGTTCATGTAGGCGAAAGCGACGGTGTTGAGCGCGTAGACCTCGTTCTCACCGTCGAAGTTGGTGTCGAACGCGTTCATCACCATGATCAGCTCGTTGGCCTCGGGCCGGCCACGCTTGGGGTCGACGATGAACGCGCCATACAACCCGCGGTGAATGTGATTGGTCAGTGGCAGAGAGTGGCAGTGGTACAGGTGGGTCCCGAACGGTTCGGCGATGAAGTCGTAGATGAACGTCTCGCCGGGACCAACCTCACCCGCCCCAGGCACGCCATCCATGCGGGCGGAGTGGATGCCGTGGAAATGGATGGTGTGGCGGTGTTCCGTGCCGTTGATGAAGCGGATGCGGATGCGGTCGCCCTCCGTAGCCCGAATCGAAGGGCCCGGCACCCTGTTGTTGTAGGTCCAGGCGGGGAAGAAGACACCCGGTGCCACCTCAATATCCTTGTTGACCGCGACGAACTCGTACTCGCGGACCGTCCTTCCAGACGCGTCTTTGGAAACCACCCCAGGGTCGAACTCGGTCAGCAACTGCTGAGGCGTAAAGCCGTTGCGAACGTGATCGACAGTGCCGACCGTGCCCATACCACCATGTGAGACGGCGGCTTGGCTGCCAGCATGGTGCTCGGCCGACCCAGGAACGGTCAGTTCCCGGGCTCCGGCCGACCCTCGGCCGGCGAGCACGCCCGCCCCGCCAGCCAGCCCGGCGGCACCCAGGCCGCGCAAGAAGTTCCTTCTGGCCAGCCCACTCACGACCGCATCGCCACCAGCGGCTCGTTACGCCCACGACGGGCCGCCGAAGCGTCGGCGTCGGACGCACGCCTGCCCTCAATCTCTCCTATGGCCACTTCGACCCTCACATCCTCAAGCCCTT
Organism: Actinomycetota bacterium; assembly: GCA_030860305.1. The sequence continues at coordinate 609 of JALZIL010000314.1, read as the reverse complement.
CGCCTTGCACCGAGCCGAAGATGCTGCCGACCAAGACGTCACCCAACGCCTGGCGCACCTCCCCAACCCGCACCCACAGCGGCCCGCCGAACGGCATGCGCTGCTCGACTCTCAAGACGGTGCCCGGGCCGATGCCCAGCTCCGCCAGGTGACGCAGCACATCCGGGTTGCGATCGGACACCCGCTCAACGACGAGCAATGCCCCCTCCGGCATAGACCCCAGCGGCCTTGGCCAGCCTTCCTCATGGACGCCATCTCTTGGTGGGATGGGGTCGCCATGAGGATCATGGCTAGGGTGACCCAGCGCTGTCGCGATGCGGTCTTCCAGGCGAGCGCTGACGGCATGCTCCAACACCTCCGCCTCGTCGTGCACCTCGTCCCAAGGCACCTCCAGGCAGCGGAACAGAAACGTCTCGATCAACCGGTGACGGCGCACCATCCGCAACGCCTGCGCCTCACCCAACTCCGTCAGCACCAACTCCCCCGACGGCAGGCGCCCCACCAACGCCCCACCCTCAAGCCGCCGGACCATCGCCGACACCGACGGCGGTGAAATCCCCAGACGCTCCGCCAGGCGGGCGTTGACCACCGCCTCGCCCCGCGACTGCA